>DAIDJX010000012.1 GCA_027451165.1 Prolixibacteraceae bacterium
ATGGTTGAAGCCACCACTGAAATCAGGGGTTGGAATTTTGACAAAATCCGGAACGAAACCGCTTCGGTATGGAGGGATAAGCTTTCAAAAATGGAAGTGAAAGGCGGCTCCGACGAATTTAAAACCCTCCTTTACACGCACCTCTACCATTCCTACCTGGTGCCGAATATTTCCTCATCGTCTGCAGGATCATACCGGGCAGCCAACCAGCCTGATTCATTGTATTACACGAAGGAGACAGCTCCCGGTTTCAATTATTATTCGACCTGGAGCCTGTGGGATGATTTCCGGAAGTATTCGCTGGTTTCGCTTATGGAGCCGGCTATTGCCCGGAATATTGCCCGTTCTCTGGTCGATTATTACAGACACCGCGCCGGCGGCGACCGGCAATACTGGCCGACCCCCAATATAAGAATGGAGTTTACCGGTGCAGTGATCATGGATGCCTGGAACAAAGGACTGGGCGATTTTGATGCTGAAACTGCCTTCCGGGGAATGAAAGAAGACTATTTGGGTACCAGCGTGCAAAATGTCAGCGATGAATTGGAAAAGGCTTACTTTGCCTGGTTTGCCCTTCAAATGGCTAAAGCGTTGGGTAAGGAAGAGGAAGTAAAAATGCTGGAAGAGGCAGCTAAGGCATACCGCAAGCTTTGGTGTGCTGGTCAGAAAGACAACCAGGGGAATGTGCGGGGATTTTTTACTCCGGGAGGACAGCCTGTCCCTGATGTGGAAGAATTTGAAAAATATGTGTATGAAGGCAACCTGTGGCACTATCGCTGGTTTGTTTTACACGACATAAATGGCTTGGCGGAGTTGGCTGGCGGGAAAGAAAAGCTGTCGGATGATCTGGAATATTTCTTTGAACATGATTTTTACATGCACCTGAATGAGCCGGATATTCATGCTCCTTTTCTGTTCAACTACCTGGGGAAACCCTGGCTGACACAGAAATGGGCCCGAACCTTCACCACGAAAAGTGTCACTCAGTTGTATCACAACCACGGCTTTTTTGAAAAGCCGGTGGTCAACCGTATCTACCGTGCCGATCCGAAAGGCTATATCGAGACGATGGACGACGATGCCGGGGCCATGTCCTCCTGGTTTGTAATGAGTGCGATGGGCTTATTCCCTTCCGACCCTGTTGAACCTTACTACCTCATTGGTTCTCCCATTTTCCCGGAATTGATCCTTCATCTGGATTGCGGCAGGGATTTCAGGATTATTGCAAAAAACGTTAGCGAGGATAACTTTTACATCCAGTCAGCGAAACTGAACGGAAGAGAATTCAACCAACCTTGGATTGCTTACAAAACGTTACAGGAAGGAGGTACCCTGGAATTTGAAATGGCCAGCCAACCAAATAAACAATGGGGAAACAAGACATTCAACCAATATGATCAAATCCGGTAGCCAGTAATTTTAAATTTACTGCGATTAAACAGAATTTTTACTGGTTGATGTGCCAATCATCTGGTTTTGTTATTTTTGCTGCCTGAAAATTCATAGGTAATGAAAAAGATTCTGGGTTTTGTCTTGATAGGTTTTTGGTTGCTGGGATGCGCCCAGCCGGATGGTTTCAAAATTGAAGTTTCACTTCAGGGGGGTGAAGGTCAGCTGGTCCTCGAAAAAAGAGGCGAAGCTGCATTGATTCCCATGGATACGGTGGAATTGAAAAATGGGAAAGCTGTATTGAAAGGTAAAGTGGATTTTCCAGATCTTTATGTGCTCCACCTCTTGAAAAATGATCAGCGAACAATTTTGTACGTTGAAAATATGGCGATCAGGGTAAATGGTTCAGCCGACTCCCTTCAGCTGGCAAAAATCTCTGGTTCTCCTGTCAATGACGAATTTCAGGCGATCAAATCGCAACTGGATGAGGACAACAGAATCACCATGGAAAAATACCGGGAATATCAGATGGCTGCCCAGACGGGTGATACAGCAAAGGCAGTATCCATTATGGAAGAAGTGCAAAAACTCGCTTCAGCTACTGATCAGAAGGTAAAGGATTTTGTGAAGAACAATCCCGCTTCATGGGTAACTCCTCTCTTCCTGGCTCAAATCCAGGCTTCCCTTGCAGTAGAAGAACTGGACGCTATGGTTTCTGCCCTGGATCCGAAACTATCCGTATCCCCGTATGTGTCTGAAATCAAAAAACAACTTGAGGTTCAGAAGAAACTGGCCATCGGTCAGACAGCTCCGGATTTCACACAAAATGATCCGGATGGGAAACCGGTAAAACTATCAGATGTTTACGCTGCCCACAAATATACCCTGATCGATTTCTGGGCTGCCTGGTGCGGGCCATGCCGTCAGGAAAATCCAAATATTGTGGCTACTTATAACGATTTTAAAAGCAAGGGATTCTACATTCTGGGTGTTTCCTTAGATCAGGACCGGGATCGGTGGCTGAAAGCCATCGCCGATGACCAGCTGACCTGGGCTCAGGTTTCTGACCTGAAGTACTGGCAAAACGAAGCAGCCGCGCTTTATTCCGTCAAATCAATCCCTGCCAATGTGCTGGTTGACCAGTCCGGGAAAATCGTGGCCCGCAACCTCCGCGGAGAAGACCTCAGGAATAAGCTGACAGAATTGCTGCCGTAAGAGGCCGGTAACAAAACAATTTTCTCTGTGCAATATATTGGTGAAATTGCAGCCCTGCTCACGGCGGGTTGCTGGACTATAACCGGGCTCGCTTTTGAATCGGCCGGGAAAAAGGTGGGTTCCCTGGCGGTTAACCTGATCCGGCTGGTTTTAGCCTTTCTTTTTCTAAGTATTTACCTCAAAATTGCGCGGGGTTCCTTCTTCCCAACAGATGCCGGCGCCCACCAGTGGATATGGCTGAGCCTTTCAGGACTGGTAGGACTGGTTATCGGTGACCTTTTTCTTTTTCAGTCTTACGTGGTAATGAGCGCCCGTGTATCGCAGCTCATAATGTCGCTGACCCCTCCGTTTACAGCCCTGATCAGCTGGCTGATGTTAGGGGAAGTACTCACACTTATGAACTGGTTGGGGATGGCAGTCACCCTTGCCGGAATTAGTCTCGTTATCCTGAAACGGGAAAAAAATGAAGGAAACAAAAAGAAAAAGCTGACCATGACTTATTCCGTGAGCGGAATTCTGTTAGCGCTGGGAGGTGCCATCGGTCAATCGGTCGGACTGGTTCTGAGCAAAAAAGGGATGGGCAGTTATGACCCCTTTGCATCTACCCAGATCAGGGTCATTACCGGGATGGTTGGATTCTTTTTGATTTTCCTGGTCATGAACCGTTGGAAAAAGGTTTTTAAGGCCGTCCGAAATCCTTCTGCCATGAAAAGAATCACCCTCGGAGCAATTTTCGGCCCATTCCTGGGCGTTTCACTTTCCCTGATGGCCGTACAGCACACACAAGCCGGAATCGCAGCCACCATTATGGCGATAGTTCCCGTGCTGATTATTCCCCCGGCTGTTATTTTCTTCAAGGAAAAAATCAACTGGAAAGAGATTGCCGGGGCTGTAATTGCTGTTCTGGGGGTATTGCTCTTTTTCCTGTAAACAGGCCACGCCTATGCAATTTTCTTACCCTTTACCTTAGCCTTCCATGTATTCCTTCAGCTCCCCGATTTTCAGCAGACGTTCCACCGAAAAGGTAATAGCTTCCAATTCCACTTTTTCAAGCAAAAAATGGGCTTTGCGGAAGAAATCCATCCTTTTTTCTGCGTCTTCCTCCATTTCTCCCTGCTCCTTTAATACATAAGCGACCATTTCGATCTGATCATTAACGAGCTTTTTTGAAGTTGATAACCAGTTATAGAGTTCACTGACTGTCATTTCATCCATGTTTTCTTCAATCTTCAGGATGGAATAGAAGGTACGGATTTCATCAAGGGCCATAGTATAGTCGCCTTCCTTTCGCCGTCTGATGATTCGTTGCAAAGCTTCCAGTAAAGCCATCAGCTGCCGCATCAAATAATCTTTTTCGAACATTGTTCAATTATGTTTTAAAGTTATGCCTTTAAGGGTTTAAAGTTAATTCAAACTTTGGTTTTAAAATATTTTTCAGCCTCCGTAATCAGAAAAGATGATTGAAATTATGTAATTTTGAGTTAACAAAAAACAACAACTTATGGATGCAAAGACTAAAGCCATTTTATCACATGTTTTCCTGATTGGCTGGATTATTGCCTTAGTCCTGAACATGAATCAGAAAGAGGAATATGCCAGTTATTACATCCGGCAAAATCTCGGACTTATGATTGCAGGTTTCGCATTATCCGTACTGCAGATAATTCCAATCCTGGGATGGATAGTAGCATGGGTAGGATATGTGGTGATCCTTGTTTTCTGGCTGATGAGCCTGATCTGGTCCATTACCGATGTGATGAAACCGGTACCTTTCCTGGGTGACAAATTTCAGGAATGGTTTAAATCATTTTGAATACACTTTCTCAGGGCAGATGCAGGAGGTACCGTTTCTCCAGTTTTGAAGCCCTGGTTCGTGGATTCAGAAAGCGGGGAGTTGCCTGGCTAAGGCTTCGGTGATCATATTCCGCCACAATCTCGGTTTCCGGTAATTTGTTGATAATCTGGTCTTTTCCGGCAGTATCGGTAAAGACCCAGTCTTTGTTTTGTTTGAGCAGACCAGGCAGGTCATCTTCTGTCACATAGTATCTTCCGGGATGGGTACTATAGAAAAGGATTTCCCAGTAACGGGAAGGTTTCAGGTAAAGGTGTATTTGCTCTCCCGCTTTAGCTTGCCTGTTAAAATCTTCCGCCACTTTAAAGGGTGCATGATAGGCTCCGATGGAAGGATAAAAACTATAAAAGAGACTGAACATCAGGGCCAGGATGGAGAGGGTCAGGGTGGCAACCTGTCTTTTTATTCCGGTAAACTTCAGGATGGAGAGCAGGATCAGAACAAGGAAAGCCAAAATAATCAACCAAAAGATCATTCTTTTTTCCGGGAAGAACCAGAAAACAAAAAGCGCCATAATTCCCCAAAGGGCCAGATGAACGAGGTTGTTCAGGCTAAAAATCCAAAACCGGGTTTTTGTCAGCTTTGTTTCACGGGCCAAACGAAGCGCATACCAGGCAGCGAGAATCATAAAAAGGGGAACTATCGCCATCAGGTAGTGTGGATTTTTGGTTTTTGACACGGAAAGAACGATAAGGTAGGGTACTATGCCGCCAAGCGTAAACAGCTCTCCCGTCATGCCGGGTTTAAGGCGGGAGGTGACGGTTTCCTTGATTCTCACGAAAAAACCTGCGAGGGCAAAAATGGTAAAAGGAGCCAGCATATAGAGAATGGTGTGGAGATAAAAGCCGGGATCAGGATTCTGCACATAATAGGAGCCTGTAATTCTGCCCACGTTGTTGGTCCAGAAATAAAAGGTGATCCCTTTCATGCCGAACTGCTGATACAGACCAATAAGAGCAGGAGATATCATCAGGGCAATGATCAGGGCCGCAATAAGCCAGCGTGGATGAAAGACGGCTTTCCAGTCACGGCGGATCAGTAAATCCAATCCGGTGGCCATCGCAGGAATAGCCATTCCGACAGGCCCCTTTGCCAGCATAGCCAAACCGGTACCCACTATTCCCAAATAAAAGTGAATGGATTTACCCCCTCTGAAAAATACCGCCAGCTGCCAAATGGCAAAAATTACCATGTCGGCCAGCAGGGTATCTGTGTGGACATCATTGTGGTAATAAAAGAAGGAAAGGCTGCATGCCCAGAAGAGCGCTGCAAGCATACCGCTTTCTTTGCCATAAAGCAGTTTACCCAGTTGGTAGGTAGACCATATACCCAACAGGGAAACCAGGTAAAAAGCGATTTTCCAGACTGGTGTGGAAATGCCAAAAAACTGGAAAAATACAGCGCCTATCCAGAAAAGCAGGGGCGGTTTCTGATCATAGGCCTCCCCGGCAATGCTCAGCCGGATCCAGTCTCCACCCGAAAGCATCTCTCTGCTTACCTGGGCATATTTAGCGGCATTCACTACCATGGGAAGTGACAAACTGCTCCATACTACCCCAAGGAAAAGTAACAGCAGGATGATCAGAGCGACAGGTTTTACCTGAAGAATATTTTTCGTAGCGTTCATGGTATGCAACTTTTCGGCCACGAAGATATTCACTTTTCCAGATGCTGCCCAATTTCTGCTAAATTCCGGCGTTTTGTTATTTTTGCCAATTTATAAATAATTGATATGAAGAAGGTAAATCTGATCCTGTGGATACATGTGGCCGTCTATATGGTCACCATGATTTTTATTGGTTATGGTTTTGTGGTGGCTGGCAGAGGTCAGGAAGCATTTATGGATTACCTGAAGGAAGACGGACTGGCCGAAAACCTGACTGTTCTGTTTTTATTGGGCGCCAGTGGAATTGCCATCTACCGCGCCTTTCATCCTCCGGTAACCGGCAAAGGATTTTACCTTTTCACCTGGATTATGCTGGCAGTACTCTTTTTCTTTGCAGCTGGCGAAGAAATTTCCTGGGGCCAACGGATTTTTAATTTTGAGACCACCGGTATATTTGAATCGAGCAATCTTCAGCACGAAACCAACCTGCATAACCTCGAGATCAACGGAGTGAAAATTAATAAACTTATCTTTTCCCAGTTAATGGGGGTAGCAATCGGCATCTATTTCCTGTTGTTGCGGCCATTATCCGTGGTATGGGAACCGCTGCGCCGGCTGATCGCTTTTTTTCACCTTCCGCTTCCGCGCTGGAATCATGTGGCTGCGTTGGTTGTCAGCATTATCCTTTGTTCCCAGTATCACCTGATGAAGGCAGCAGAACTTAGGGAACTGGCTTTCACTGGCATTATGTTTCTGGTATTTCTCTACCCCGCTCAGGTCAGGGAAGTTCGCACCAGGTAATTACATTGTTTTGTTCAAACAGATAATGCACTTCAATTGAAACCGTTTCCTTACTCATTCTGAAGTTTGCAGTAGTTCTTCCCAGATTGTCTGAACCGACGGGATCTATAGAAATCATGGACCGGAAATCGACATTTTCAGTGGCCATCAGTTTAAATACCGATTCCTTGATACTCCAGCACAGTACCTGTGCCCTGGAAGGATCCGGAGCGACTGAACTCCAGGTGATTTCTGCGGCATTCATGAACCGGTGGATGATGGGGCTGATGTCGCGGTGGAGTTCTTCTGTGTCGATGCCGGCTGGCCGTTCACCGGCGATAACCGCTACCAGGCTCCGGGAATGGGAAATGCTGATGTGTTTTTCCCTTCCGGCCAGATAGGGGCGGTGGTGGGAGTCATAAAGTATTTCAGGATAACGCCCCAGAAGTTCGGTCATTAAGATCCTGACCGACAAAAACTCTCTCCTCCGGAACCGGCTTGTCATTTTCTCAAGAAATAACTGGTCGTGCCGGGAGAGGGAAATCAATTGCTCCAGTTCTGCAGGTTCCTCCTCCAGTGACCACAACCCAATCTGATTGTGCTTGTTTTGTATTATTCTTATGAGCGCCATTTCCCTTAACCTTGTCACTCAGACAAGTCAATCAGTTCTTCCATTGAAGGGTTTCAATCAAATGGATCACATCCTTTTCCAGGTATTCGATCACCGGTTTCAGGGAATCGATGTTGGGTGTAGCTTTGATGTACAGCGCTCCCCGCAGAAAATGATGCACACTGTCGGTCATGTAAAATTGAAGAGGTGAAGCGGCATTACCTCGGATAAAGTAAATGGTGCCAGAAACACCGGCTTCAGGACGGAAATACAGCTTTTCTTCAATAGCGCTTGCTTTCAGCGTATGTTCATAGGCCAATTCCCGTGATTCCTCCGTGAAAATGTGCAAATTATTCCTGATCTCTTTGTAGCTCAGGTTGATTTCGGCTTTGTGCTGAGGAATGACGATGTTGATCCACCAGGGTTCTGCATTGGCAGAACGGTCAGGTTCAGCAGTAGCATATTCCGGAATTTCAAAGGTGTAGGGGTATATGCCTTTCAGAGGCTGATAACTCTTTTGCTGAAAAGCAATGCGGTAATAGCCTGAAGGTTTGGGCAGCGGTTTTTCTCCGCACGACACCAGCAACCCAATGATCAGCAACGCTCCGATGAAGCCCGGCTGAATGATCATTCCTGGGGAAAAGGATAGGAATTTCACCCGGGGTGGAAGTAATTCCATTGGCATCAGAAGGGCAGATCATCATCATTTCCGGCAGCCCGGTAATCCGGTTCATCTGCCACAGGCGGCTTAAATTCATTTTTAGGGAGCGTATCGGTCTGAGGAGCAGCTGTTTGCTCACGGTTCCCCAACAATTTCATTACATCTCCATAAATTTCCGTGATGTATCTTTTTTGGCCGTCTTTATCCTCATAGGAACGGCTGCGGATTCTTCCCTCAATATAAAGTTGTTTGCCTTTCCTGACATATTTCTCAGCTACTTCGGCCAACCCTCTCCATAAGACAATGTTGTGCCATTCAGTACTGGTTACCCTGTCACCATTTTTGGCCACATATGTTTCAGAAGTGGCCAGCGTAAAAGTTGCCACTGCAACTCCGGAATCCAGGTGCCTGATTTCAGGGTCCCGACCGGCATTTCCTACCAAAATGACTTTGTTGATCGACATAATTTGATGAATTTAAAGTATTTCCGGCTATTTTTTTCTTTCACCGGTGCTCACCTGGAAAATTCTTCTGGATGTAATTTCTGATCAGCACGGGGAAGGCAAAGGTATGAATTTCTGCCTTATTAATTCGTATTCCATCCGGAAAGTTGTCGGCTAACCGGCGATGTTTTACCCGGATAAAGCGGGCCCGGATTTCCTGATGAGTCAACTGGTGAATGTACTCCCGGCTGATTTCCGGAAGTGTATCTTCATGATTAACAGTTGACCTGTTGAGGAATGGCATGGATAGCAGGAGCTGTTCGTCTGCAGGGTAATCCTGTTCCAGCAGAGGGAACTGGTACAGGTGTTTCCATATGTCGCTGCCCGTTCGCTTTTCAATGATGACCTGCTCCTTGTCTTCGGCTACCAGAAAATAAAAATAGCGGATTTTCCTTTGTATTCTTTTGCTTTTAACAGGGAGTGTTTCTTTCAGCTTATGCTGGAAGGCATAACATCCTGAAACCAGTGGGCAGGTCTGGCAGCCTGGATTACGGGGAGTACAGCAAAGAGCACCGAATTCCATTAAGGCCTGGTTGTGCATCCCTGGATTATTTCTGTCCAGAAGTTCTTCAGCCACCTGCTGGAAACGTTTCTTTCCACCGGGGGTATCAATGGGGTCTTTGATACCCAGGAAGCGGGAAAGGACACGATATACATTGCCATCAACCACAGCACAGGGCGCTCCGAAGGCGATGGAGACAATGGCTGCTGCCGTGTAATCGCCGATACCTTTCAAACTTCTGACGGTCGCATAGTCGGAAGGGAATTTGCCCTGGTACCGCTCGGAAATGATTTTTGCAGTTGCATGAAGGTGACGTGCCCTGGAGTAATACCCCAAACCTTCCCATTGCTTCATTAAATGATCATCACTTGCCTGAGACAGCACATGTACATCCGGAAACTGCCGGATAAACCTTTCATAATAAGGTAAACCCTGATCCACACGGGTCTGCTGTAAAATAATCTCTGATACCCAAATCAGGTAGGGATCCCTGGTTGATCGCCAGGGCAAATCCCGCTTGTGGCAGTGATACCACTGGTATAAGGCTTCTTTGAAATACTCCAAGTAATGAAAATGAATGATTTAAAAAATCAAATACAAAAATAATTCTTTTCAAAGGTTTTTGTTTATTTAAATAATTTATATTTTTGCACTCCGGTTTTGGCCGATTAAATTGTTGAAAACTAAATATTTTAAGAAATGACAAAGGCAGACATCGTTAATGAAGTTTCCCGGAACACAGGTATAGAGAAATTGACTGTGCAGAAAGCTGTGGAAGCATTTATGGAATCAGTGAAAGACTCTCTTGTTGATGGTAAAAATGTTTACCTGAGAGGATTTGGAAGTTTCGTGGTGAAGAAAAGAGCGGAGAAAACAGCCCGTAATATTTCAAAGAATACTACGATCATTATTCCATCTCATAATATACCGTCTTTCAAGCCGGCCAAAACATTCGTGTCTAAAGTTAAGAACCAGGTAAAATAAAAAATTATGCCAAGCGGAAAAAAAAGGAAAAGACATAAGATGGCTACGCACAAGCGTAAGAAAAGACTTCGGAAGAACAGACATAAGAAGAAGAAATAGCTCTATTGACGGAATAATCTTAAGTCGGGTTAAACCTAAAGTAATCTATTGTACTTTAGGTTTAATCTGTTTTATAATGTTTATAGCAGTCTTTTAATAATCATCTCAAAAATTTGGTTGTGAGTAGCGATTTAGTTATTGATGTTTCTCCTTCCGAAATTGTTATTGCTTTACTTGAAAATAAGAGACTGGTTGAATTAAGCCGTGAAAAGAGCGGGGCAAAGTTTGCCGTGGGTGATATTTATATGGGGAAGGTCAAGAAGATCATGCCCAGCCTGAATGCCGCTTTCGTCGATGTTGGATATGAAAAGGATGCCTTCCTTCATTATTTGGACCTTGGGCCCCAGTTTTCAACCCTGAGCAAGTTTCTTCGGCTTCTGTCATCCAAGAAAAATAAGATAACCTCTATTTCACGTATTCAGAGTGAGCCGGATATCAATAAGGAGGGTGCCATAGCCGAACAATTGAAGGTTGGGCAGCGGATTCTTGTGCAAATAGCCAAAGAGCCAATTTCCACCAAAGGGCCGCGCCTGACTTCCGAAATTTCCATTGCCGGCCGCAACCTGGTTTTGATGCCGTTCAGTGATAAGGTCTCTGTTTCTCAGAAAATTAAGTCAAATGAGGAAAAGCTGAGGTTGAAAAACCTGGTGCAGAGCATCCGGCCAAGAAAATACGGGATCATCGTCAGGACTGCTGCTGAAGACCATATGGTTGCGGAATTGGACCAGGAAATCCAGCGGTTGACTGAAAAATGGGAATCTTCCTTCCCGAAAATCTCCAGATTAAATAATCCCGGACTGGTAATCGGGGAAATGGATCGGACCACAACTTTACTTCGTGACATTTACCACACCAATTTCAGCAATATCATTGTCAATGATTCGACGGTAGCAGGGGAGATTACCACCTACCTGGAATCAATTGAACCGGAGAAGAAAAAAATTGTAAAGTTATACCGGGGACGTCAGCCGATCTTTGAACATTATGGCATTGACAAACAAATCAAGTCGTCGTTTGGTAAAACAGTATCCTTTAAAAATGGCGCCTATCTGATCATCGAGCACACCGAAGCTTTTCATGTCATTGATGTAAACAGCGGAAACAGGGCAAAAAGCGGAATGGATCAGGAAGCCAGCGCACTGGATGTGAACATGGCAGCCTGTGAGGAAATTGCACGGCAGTTGCGGCTCAGGGATATGGGTGGCATCATCGTGATTGATTTCATCGATATGAACCAGGCAGCAAACCGGCATAAAGTTTACGAGCATATGAAGGAATTGATGGAGGCCGACAGGACCAAACACAATATTCTTCCGCTCAGTAAATTTTGCCTGATGCAAATTACCCGGCAAAGGGTACGGCAGGAAGAAAACATTGAAACCGCCGAAGTTTGCCCCGCTTGTAACGGTACCGGCAAGGTTGTGCCCACGCTGTTGTTTGCCGATGAAATCAGCAATAAGGTTTTGTATATGCTGAAGGATCTCAACAAAACGAAACTGACGCTTAAAGTGCATCCTTACATCGCCGCTTACCTCACCAAAGGTCTCCGGTCCCCAAGGATCAACTGGTTGCGAAAATATAAGAGATGGGTAAAGGTAAAAGGTAATCCCAACTTCTCTCTGTTTGAATACCAGTTCCTGGATGGTAACCAGGAAGAAATTATGCTTTGAAAACTGTTTCAAGGTAATTCGGAATCTGTGTGGTTCAAATCACCCTTTTGAACATTTCCTGCAAAAAATTGTATTATTCCAGTTATCAATGATTTTTTAAAAATGAAAAAAACGCTCTTATTCCTTGCTGTTCTGGCGGTTTTCCAGACCAAAGGCCAACTGATTGAGCCTATTAAGTGGAAATTTGAATCCAAAACCCATGGGGATGAAAAAGTGTTGATTTTTAAAGCCATCATCGATAAGGGCTGGCATTTATACGATACAAGCTTGCCGGAGGGAGGTCCTATTCCCACTCAAATTGCCTTTGAAGATTCTTCCAGTCTGGAATTTGTCGGAGCATTGCATAAAACTCCGGAACCGGTGGAAAAGTTTGACAAGACTTTTGAGATGAATGTGCGCTATTTCAGTGATTCGGCCTTGTTCGTCCAAACTGTTAAACTGAAGAGTGGCGCTTCCGGCCAGGTAAAAGGTGTAGTTACCTTTATGGGCTGTGATGATGAAACCTGTCTGCCTCCCAATGAAGTGCCTTTTTCTTTTACGCTGGATGGTTCCGGAGTGAAAGAAAAGGCTGTGGCAGCAGAGGCCGCAAATGTTCCGGCTTCAGGACAGCCTAAGGGTCAAAACCCCTGGCTTTTTATCCTGATCTCCTTTCTGGCTGGTCTGGCTGCCATCCTTACTCCTTGTGTCTTCCCGATGATCCCGATGACCGTCTCCTTTTTTATGCGGGGAAGCGATAACCGGAAAGGAGCCATCAGAACAGCCATTGTGTTCGGATTGTCGATTGTGGGTATCTTCACCTTGTTGGGAGCGCTCTTTTCTTTTGGGGTGTTTGGGCCCAATGTAGGCAATATCCTCAGTACCCACTGGATTCCCAACCTGATCTTTTTTGTGCTCTTTTTTGTTTTTGCACTTTCTTTTCTCGGGCTTTTTGAGATTGTCCTTCCCGGCAGCCTGGTTAATAAGACCGATGCCAAAGCGGAAAGCGGCGGTTGGATCGGGGCATTCTTCATGGCCCTTACCACTGTGATCGTCTCTTTTTCCTGTACAGGTCCCTTTATTGGTGCCTTGATCATTGAAGCCGTGCAAAGTGGCGGCCTGCGGCCTCTTTTGGGTATGTTCTTTTTCGGGCTTGCTTTTGGCACACCTTTTACCCTGCTGGCCATGTTCCCTTCTGCCCTCAACAAACTGCCCAAATCAGGTGGCTGGCTCAATGCCATCAAAATTGTTTTCGCCTTTGTGCTCCTGGCTTTCGGGATGAAATTCCTCAGCAATATTGACCAGGTTTATGGTTTGAATATCCTTAGCCGCGAAATCTACCTGATCATCTGGATCGTCCTGTTTTTTCTCCTCGGAAGCTACTTCCTCGGGAAAATCAAATTCTCCCACGACAGCGATGTCCCTTATGTGAGTGTAGGCCGTTTCTTCCTGGCTTTGGTCACCTTCTCTTTTGCCCTTTATCTTTTTACCGGACTGCTGGGGAACCCGCTTAAAAGCATATCTGCCCTTATTCCACCGCCTTCAGCCCTTCATACCTTTTCCACCGGGCAACCTGCCAACAATCCTGCTTCTGAAGGATTGTGCGGTCCGGCAAAATATGCCGACAAACTTCATCTTCCTCAGAATTTGACAGGCTATTTCGATTTTCAACAGGGCATTGCCTGCGCCAAAGAACAGAACAAACCAGCCCTGGTTGTATTCAAGGGACATGCCTGCGCCAACTGTAAGAAAATGGAGAACAGCGTCTGGACCGACCCGGAGGTCTTGAAGATAATCTCTGAGAAATATGTATTGATCGGCTTATATACCGACGACAGAACCACCCTTCCTGAATCTGAGTGGGTTAACATTCCTGGGGGCTCAGTGCTTAAAACCATGGGAAAGATCAATCTTCAGCTTCAGATAGATAAATACAACACCAACTCGATCCCTTATCATGTGATCGTTCAACCCGACGGAACGGAGTCTGCCCTGGCGGTCACTTTTGATTCCGAAGAATTCAGGAATTTTATAAAAAAGGGGCTGGGACAATAGTTGAACTACCTGAATTGACGGCTGAGCTCCCATAAAACAATACCTGCACTGACCGACACATTGAAAGAGTGTTTCGTTCCATATTGCGGTATTTCTATGGCGCCATCACATAAGTCAATGACCTGTTGCTGAACCCCTTTGAGCTCATTACCAAATACAAGGGCAGTTTTTCCCTGTACATCTACCCGGAAATCGGGCAGGGAAATACTGTTTTCCACCTGTTCAACGGCATAGAGGGTGTATCCTGCGGATTTCAGCTGACGAATGGCCTCCAATGTATCGTCTGCATATTTCCACGGTACTGAAAGCTCAGCGTCCAGCGCTGTTTTGTGGATTTCTTTGTTGGGTGGTGTGGCTGTAATACCGCAGAGCCAGATTGTCTCAATCAGCAAGGCATCGGAGGTGCGGAATATGGAACCTATGTTGTGACAACTCCGGATATTATCCAGCACTACTGTCAGTGGTAGTTTTCCGGTCTGGTGAAATTCTTCCTTTGAGAGCCGGTTCAACTCTGCCATACTCAATTTCCGGAAACCGGAATGATTATTGTTAGCCGTCATGAATGTTCCGATTGTATCAAAATCAGTTTGGTATTTCCGGATCAACTCCGGAGAACCCAAAGATACAAAAATGGAGTTCAATAATAAGCCCGGTTGATTTTCGTTTTACCTTTGCCATGATGAACAGCGCCAGGATAATTTTAGTACTCAGTGCTTGTCTGCTGATGTCGACAGGATTCTCGCTTACGGCTCAGATAAAGGATCCGGAAAAGTTGGTTTTTGGAGTGATTTCCGGAAATGATACCCTGATCCACTGCGACATCGAAGAGGTCAGGGTTTATCCACGCAATGCCAGAAATACCCATTTTGCACGGTATTACAGCCGGATGGTTCAGCGGGTTAAAAAAGTTTACCCCTACGCTCAAAAGGCCAATGAATTGCTGAGGGAATATGAACCGCAATATTACCATCTGACAAGCGACAGGGAAAAAAGAAAGCTGATGCAGAAGATTGAAGACCAGCTGATGGCCGAATACAAGGATGACCTGAAACGGATGAGCATTAACGACGGACGGGTGTTGATCAAACTGATCGACCGGGAAACCGGAAAAACAGGGTATACGCTTATCCGGGAATTCAGGGGTGGATTTACGGCGGCATTCTGGCAGGGAATCGCCCGCATTTTTAAAAACAACCTCAAGGACGAATATGATCCCGCCGGTGAAGACCGGATCATTGAGGATATTGTTAACCTGATCGAATTCGGCTATTTATAAACTGAGTAAATGAACTGTGACCTTTGAAAAGAACCTTTATTGCCATCCCGGTTTCTCCCTCCCCGCTGCTGAAGGAACTGTTCCGGGATGCCCGATACCGGCTTTCGGGCAGCGGAATAAAATGGGTGGATCCGGAATCACTCCACCTGACCCTGAAATTCCTGGGTGATACCGATGAAATGAAGATTGTACTCATTTCCCTTTCCCATTTAAAACATTGAGTACGGTGTAAATGAGGATTTTAAAGTCGAGGTACAGGGAGACATTCTTGAGGTAAATCATATCGTAGGGAAGCCTTTCGAGCATTTCCTCCACATTGGAGGCATAACCGTATTTGACCTGTCCCCAGGAAGTGATTCCGGGCCTTAGTTTGAGCAGGTGGGTGTAATGCGGGGCTTTCTGCACAATCTGATCGATATAGAATTTTCTTTCCGGACGTGGACCTACCAGCGACATATCTCCCTTGATCACATTGAAGAACTGGGGTATCTCATCGAAATGGGTTTTGCGCATGAATTTTCCAATCGGGGTAATCCTGGGGTCGTTGTGCCCGGAAAGTGCAGGTCCGGCTTTTTCGGATCCATCATACATGCTCCGGAATTTGTAAATAGTAAAGGGGATACCGAATTTTCCAATCCTTTCCTGACTGTAAATCACCGGACCTTTACCTGACATTTTGATTAACAGCGGGAAAATCAGGTAAGCTGGCAACAAAATTAAAATGGCGATAGACGAAGCACCGATGTCTATCAGTCTTTTCATGTTTTCCTGCCAGGCAGGCATCAGCCCATTGGAGATTTTAATGAGGGGAGAACTGTAAATAGTATTGATTTTCACCATGCCTGAAAGGAAATCGTACAGGTCGGGAATTCCCCAGATGGTCAGTTCTCTGTTTTCCAGAATGGTGATAATTTCGCTCAGCTTGTTGTGCTGGTCTGTTTCCAGTGCGATGATGACTTCTTCAATCTGATAATCACTGATAATTTCCTCTAACTGACCAATGCCTCCCAGTTGGGGAAGGTGCTGGTCCAGCAGCCCGTTGTGGTTACTTTCCACCGAAACAAAACCCACAAAAAAATTACCGGCGGGTCGTGGCTGGGTATTCATCTCGTGGTAGATCTTCATCGCTTTTTCATTGTTGCCGATGATCAGGGTGTTGAACCCGAATTCACGTTGATGAATTTTGTAGATTGTCCTGGCTGTCAGCATCAACCGGAAGAGATAGGTAAAAGCGAACTGTAACAGCAGCAGGTTAAAATAGCTCTGATAATAATTTTTGTACGTGGAGACTGTATCATCCAGCAGTAAAACGAAAAATATGGCCGTAACCCCGATGATGGAAGTAAGTGCAGTTTGCCCCAGTTCGATCAGCCTGCTTCTTCTGAAAATGTTATTATAAAACCCTGTGATATAATAAAATAACAGCCAGGCCAAAGGGATCAGCACAAGACCGAAAAAATACTGACGGGTGAATTCAACGGGAATATCATAACCAAACTTGGCAGGCTCAATGACCTCTTTTCTAAAAATGTAGAATAAGGTATAACTGATGGCAGCAGCCATCCAATCTGCAAAAATATATAGGGCTACCTGTTTTTTCCTGTTCATGCCCAACGATCAGGTTTAGTGATCACATCAGTGGTGTAATAGATATTCATCATGAGAAACGGTGGGTTTAGTCTATTATTGCGAATCGAACCTGATTAATCACTTCCAGGGGGTAAAGAGCTCGATCTTTCTTAACACCTCCCGGAGGGTAAGCAGGGTGGAATGGTAAACCGAAAGATTGGAGTAAGCATGGAAGTCTTCTGTTTCATAATGAGTAAGCAATTCAGCAACAGTATGTTGACGGGGAGCGGGGAGTGAAATCTCCTTTGCATCAAGGTAAGCCTTATGGGATGTAAAATCACCGGTGAGGAATTGACCCGGCAATACCAACCTGATGTTGTGACTTTCATGGGGTTGAATAAGCAATTCAAGATTGAATGCTGAAAAAGAAGGAAAATCAAGCCTTATGTTGATAAAGTAAAAGCCGGTTTCAGGTTGATGAATTCCGCTGACCCTGATTTTTTGCGGCATCGCCTTGTACAGGGAAAGTGCGAGGAAAATATACCTGGTAAGGTAGGGTATTTTTTCAGGCAATTCAGGCTGGGCTTCAAAAATGCTGATGTAGGCTGGTTCTTTCCAGTTTACTTCCACCCAATGCTGAAAGGATTCCGACAGCGACTGGTCAGCGATGTGTACCATGGTTTTTGCTTCATCGGCCAGTTTGATCAGTTCGGCACATTGTTCCGGCTGCAGATCCGGAAAATCAGTGATGTACAAATGTTTGTTGTTCCTGATCGACAACTTCAGCAAATCGGGAAGCAGCAGCCGTGATTTTTCAACCATCAGGAAATCAGAAGCTTCTATCAGCTCTTTACGGTTGAATTCCGGAATAGTGAGGTATTTCCCATGCAATTCTTCCATCATTCCGACAGATGACTTTCCAATCACCCTGACATCTTTAACATTTTTCAGTTGTCCGATTTGCTGGACGATTGAACTCAAATTACCAATCAAGCCTACTTTAATCATACAACAAAAATACGTTTAAAATTGTCTTCCGGATAAAAAAGTGATCACTTTTAAATCACCACAGGAGATCAAGCTTGAATGATTTACTTTACATTTGCAGCAAACCTGCTGTGATGACCCGTAACGAAGATCCACGCTACCTGGGATTGCGAAAACGATTGGTTGATGCTCTGAAGATCAAGGGCATTAAAGATGAAAGAGTATTACAGGCCATTGGAAATGTGCCCCGCCATGCTTTTCTTGAAAGTTCTTTTCTCCATTATGCCTATCGTGACCAGGCCTTTCCGATCGGAGCCGGGCAAACCATCTCACAGCCTTACACGGTAGCCTTCCAGACACAGTTATTGCAGGTTGAACCGGGTTGTAAAGTGCTGGAAATTGGAACAGGCTCAGGTTACCAGGCAGCTGTCCTTTGCGAGATGGGCGTCAGGGTGTATACCATCGAAAGGCAGAGGGAATTGTATGTCAAAGCGAAAGCCCTTTTGGCAGACCTGGGTTATGATCCCCTTGTGTTTTACGGTGATGGTTATAAAGGATTGCCCACCTACGGTCCCTTTGACCGGATTCTGGTAACTGCCGGAGCTCCGGTTATTCCACCGGAATTGAAGTTCCAGCTGATTTGCGGGGGAAGGATGGTCATTCCTGTAGGTTTTGAAGATCATCAGGAAATGATGTTGGTGGTGCGAAACAGTGAAACCGATTTTTCAACTGAAAAACACGGCGCTTTTATTTTTGTACCCATGCTTAAAGGTACGGTAAATTAAACAATTAAGGCAATATGATCAGCATTCACAAATTCACGGTAAATCCATTTCAGGAAAACAGTTATCTCCTTTCCGATGAAACCGGCGAATGCCTGATCGTGGATGCGGGGTTTTTCACCAGACCGGAGCGGCATAAACTGGCGGTATACCTCGAGGCGTCAGGCTTAAAGCCTGTTGGTCTGATCAATACGCATTGTCATTTTGACCATCTTCTGGGGGTTGAATATCTCCGGGGCAAATATGGAATCCCCTTTGAATGTCATTCCAATGATGCGTTCTGGTTGCAAATGGCACATGATCAAGCGGCTTCCTTCGGAATTCAGATGGATAATCCGGCCCCTGCCGACCACCTCTGGGAAGAGGAGCAGGAATTTCATTTTGGGAAATCGGTGGTGAAAATTATCAGGGTACCTGGTCATTCGCCGGGTCATGTGGTATTTTATGCACCTGATGAGGGATTTGTGCTGGCGGGTGATGTCCTGTTCTATCTGAGCATCGGCAGGTTCGATTTACCGGGAGGGGATTATCATCAGCTGATTACCGGTATTCAGGAGAAATTAATGGTATTGCCTCCGGAAACAGTGGTCTGGAGCGGACATGGTCCGGAAACCACCATCGGATTCGAAAAAATGAATAACCCATACCTGGTGTGACCGGGAAAGAGAATAAAAATCATGGTTTATTTCTTACGGCTATTCTTCTTTTGCAGGGATTTAAATTTGTAAATAATTCAATATGTTCAAGGATAAATTTGTAAACCGGCATATCGGGCCACGGGAAGCAGAACTTTCCGATATGCTGGATGCTATAGGTGTTTCCTCCATGGAAGAGCTTATTAATCAAACGGTTCCTGATAGCATTAGGCTTAAAAACCCGTTGAATCTGTCGGATGGATTAACAGAGAGACAGTATTTCCGGAAAATACTGGACCTGGCCTCCAGAAATAAAGTGTTCAATACCTACATCGGGATGGGGTATTACGATACGGTAATGCCAGCTGTCATTCTCCGCAATGTGCTGGAAAACCCGGTTTGGTATACGTCCTATACGCCTTATCAGGCCGAGATTTCCCAGGGAAGACTGGAAGCGCTGCTCAATTATCAGACGATGGTGTGTGAGCTCACCTCCATGGAAATTGCCAATGCATCCCTGCTGGATGAAGCTACCGCTGCTGCTGAAGCTATGTCGATGATGTATGCCTCCCGCTCCAGAAATATGGTTAAAAGCGGAGTTAACAAGATATTGATAGATGATAAACTTTGGCCTCAGACCCTGGATGTGCTGATTACCAGATCGGTGCCGCAGGGAATAGAACTGGTCATCCAGCCTCAGAGCAGTTTTGTCCCTGATGAAACAGTTTTTGGGATCATTGTCCAGTATCCTGATTCTGATGGGGTGGTCAGGGATTACCGGGAATTGGTTAATAGGGCCCATGAAAAGGATATCAAAGTTGCGGTTGCCGCTGACCTGCTTTCCCTTGCCATCCTGGTTCCACCGGGAGAATGGGGCGCAGATATCGTTTTCGGAAGCAGTCAGCGTTTTGGTATCCCGATGGGGTACGGCGGTCCTCATGCAGCATTTTTTGCGGCCCGTGATGAATTTAAGCGCATCATGCCGGGGCGGATTATCGGGATTACCAAAGATGCCAACGGTAACAGGGCATTGCGAATGGCGCTCCAAACCCGGGAGCAGCATATTAAACGGGAAAAAGCGACTTCCAACATTTGCACCGCTCAGGCGCTTCTGGCAAATATGGCCGGATTTTATGGGGTTTACCACGGCCCGGAAGGCATCCGGGACATTGCCGAGCGTGTTCATTTCATTGCTGGTTTTCTTGCCGGCGCCATCACCAGACTGGGTTATCAGCAACTGAACCGGAATTTCTTCGATACCATCCGTATTGCTCTTCCCCGTCATGTGAAACGGGAAGATATTGAATGGTTGTCGCTCGACCTGGAAATGAATTTCCGGTACTTTGAAAACGGAGATGTGGGAATCAGTGTAGATGAAACCACGAACCTTGAAGACATCAACTGGATTGTAGAAGTCTTTGCCAGGGCAGCCAACCGTCCGGTTCCCGCTATCCAGGATATCGATTATACCTGGTCGCTGGAACCCGGCTTCAGAAGAAGTTCCGCTTATATGCAGCAGGAGGTATTTAAAAAGTACCGGTCTGAAACCGAAATGCTCCGTTATATCAAATCGCTTGAGAACAAGGATATTTCACTGACCCACTCCATGATTTCCCTGGGGTCCTGCACCATGAAGCTGAATGCAGCCACCGAAATGCTTCCTTTGAGCTGGATAGAATTCAATGGCATTCATCCGTTTGTGCCCAAAAACCAGGCTTTAGGCTATCACCAGATGATGGAAGAACTCCGTCGTGACCTTGCGGAAATTACCGGTATGGCCGATGTAAGCCTGATGCCCAATTCTGGTGCAGCCGGAGAATATGCAGGCCTGATGGTAATCCGGGAATTCCACCTCAGCCGTGGGGAGGGCCATAGAAAGGTAGCCCTGATTCCGGCGTCGGCGCACGGAACCAACCCGGCAAGCGCTGTAATGGCGGGGATGGATGTGGTTGTAGTGAATTGTGACGACCGTGGAAATATTGACCTTACTGATCTCCGGGCAAAAGCGGAACAATACAGGGACCTTCTGGCCGCCTTTATGGTAACATATCCTTCCACTCATGGTGTTTTCGAAGCAGCCATCGCAGAAATGTGTTCCATCATTCACCAATCCGGAGGACAGGTATACATGGATGGTGCCAACATGAATGCGCAGGTCGGGCTCACCAGTCCCGGCGCGATCGGGGCCGATGTCTGCCACCTCAACCTGCACAAGACCTTTGCCATTCCCCACGGGGGAGGCGGACCGGGTGTGGGTCCCATAGCCGTCGCTGCCCATCTGGTTGATTTCCTCCCTTCGCATCCCGTAATGAACAATGGGCATATCGGGATCAACGCCATTTCCTCAGCCCCCTGGGGTAGCGCTTCCGTGTTACCCATTACATACGGCTATATCAAAATGATGGGTGCTGATGGCCTGAAAAAAGCTACAGAATACGCCATTCTGAACGCCAATTATATTGCCTGTAAGCTCAAAAATAACTATGGTGTACTCTATACCGGAGAAAATGGCCGGGTCGCTCATGAGTTAATACTGGAGTGCCGCCACCTGAAAAGTGGCAGCGGAATTACAGAGACCGATATCGCCAAGCGTTTGATGGATTACGGATTCCATGCGCCAACCCTTTCCTTTCCTGTCCATGGAACCTTAATGGTGGAACCTACTGAAAGTGAATCACTGCAGGAACTGGATCGCTTTATAGAAGCAATGAACCAGATTTTTGAAGAGATCAAAGAGATTGAATCAGGAACAGCAGACCGTGAAGATAATGTCCTGCGGAATGCACCACATACTGCCCTTGTAATCGGTGGTGATGCTTGGACCCATCCCTACAGCCGTGAAAAAGCGGCATGGCCCCTCGAATGGCTCCGGAACCATAAATTCTGGGTGCCTGTGGGGCGGGTTGACAATGCACTGGGTGACCGAAACCTGATCTGTACCTGCGGCTCCCCGAAAGAATACGACATGTTCAGGGAAGATTAATGGTCAGAAGAAGGAACCATCTGTTATGATTACTTTTCCCAATGCCAAAATCAACCTTGGCTTGTATGTTACAGAACGTCGTATTGACGGATATCACGACCTGGAAACCATATTCTATCCTGTTGGATTATCCGATGGGCTTGAAATCCTGCCTTCTTCCCGTTTTATTTTTCAGACTTCCGGCCCTGATACAGGGGGAACAATAGAATCCAACCTGGTGGTCAGGGCATTCCGGATGCTTCAGCGGGAGTTCCAGCTTCCTGAGGTGAAAATTCACCTGCACAAGGTGATCCCTACTGGGGCCGGTCTTGGTGGAGGATCTTCCGATGCTGCCTTCACCCTGAAAATGATCAATGAAATGTTCCTTCTGAATCTATCCGGGGAGCAACTGGAAGGCTATGCTGCATCGCTTGGTGCCGACTGTCCCTTTTTTATCAGAAATAAACCTGCTTTGGCAACCGGGATAGGCGATAAATTAACCCCAATCCAGGTTGACTTGTCAGCGTACCACCTGGTGATTGTTAAACCGCCTGTAATGGTCAACACGGCTCTGGCTTACCGGTCGGTGTTGCCCTGCATTCCCGAAACCCATCCACAGGATATTCTCCGATTACCGCCTGAACAATGGCAGAAACACCTGAAAAATGATTTTGAAAAAAGCATTTTTCCCCTGTTCCCGGAAATTGAAGCCATTAAGACTTTGATGATAAACCGGGGTGCAGTGTATGCTGCCATGTCGGGAAGCGGTTCTGCTGTTTATGGGCTGTTCAGGGAGCTGCCAGTGAATTTTCAAGATTCTTTCCCTGAAGATTACTTTGTTTTTTCAGAGGAATAACCCCGAAAATTCTATTTTCCCTTTTTACTTTTAAACATTTGAACAGTCTAAAAGAAAAAACCGGGCTTGCAGGCCCGGCTTTAAATAATCAGGTAAATCCTGATAGAGGTAGTTTTAATTAGATTAGTTAGATGAGCGGGTTGTCGTGAGACAGCCCGCTGCTTTTTATTTTGGACGGATTTCCAACATCGGAGTGTTTTTGGCTACTTTATCCTTTGGTTCCACATTAATCTTTACCACTTCTCCATCAAAAGGCATGAGAACATTGTTGTGCATCTTCATGGCTTCCAGAATGATCAGGGTTTCTCCCTGTTTAACCTTTTGCCCCGGTTTTACCAAAACATTGATGACTGTACCCGGTATAAATGAGTAAATTAAGTTCAGGTTTGGTAATTTCCAGGGTATCCGGTTGCGGTACTTTTTGGTGAAAGTGGTCTCATATTGTGCACCCTGCACAATAAGGAATTCTGAATTGGTTGCTTTTTCTGCCATAACTGTTTGAATTTAAAATTCAAAATGGAGGGATTCCATGTTTTTTGCGTGGCATCGTCACATTTTTGTTCTTGGATACCTTCAGGGCGTGCAGGATCCTTGACCGTGTCTCTTCAGGTTCGATCACTTCATCAATGTATCCTTTGGCCGCAGCAACGAACGGGTTGGCAAATTTAT
>DAIDJX010000013.1 GCA_027451165.1 Prolixibacteraceae bacterium
AACAATCCCAGATTGCGGGCCACCCTGCCGGTGTGAATGTCTAATGGAAGCATCAGCGCTGACGGGGGAATTCTTTTCCAGATGCCGAAGTCTACGCCCTGGTTATCCGGCCTGACCATCCACCGTAGAAAAAGGTTCAACCGTTTGGCCGCGGAATTGCGTTCCACATCTGCGATATGCTTACGGCTGCGCTCCGGGAAGGGAATGCTGAAAAACAGGTGATGGAAATGAATCAGCGCTAAACGCATGGATCCGGATTGTATCCAGGGTTGGCTAAAGACTTCTTCCAGTCCGCCATGGTGCAGGTATATATTCCGGAGCGCTTCGATAAAGAAAAGCATATCTTCCCCGTTGATGGTCCTGTGAACAAAACGGGAGACCTGCTTTCTCTCCAACGCAGAAGATGCGGTAATAAAAGCAAAGGGATTATTATCCATCAGCGACATCAGGCGCCAGCTGCTTTTCAGGATAGAGACCCGGTTTCCCCAGGCAATGGAGGAAGCGAGGAAGGCGGAGATTTCGATGTTTTCTTTTCCGGAGAAGTGGTGAGGGATCAATACCGGATCATTGTCTATGAACTCCGGCCGGTTGTACAAGGCAACCTTTTCTTCCAGCAATACCCTGAGTTCCGCATTATCAGCCCTGAATGAGGCCATCCCTGATGTGAATAATGCGGTCGGAGCGTTCAGCAAAGGAATCGTCATGGGTAACAATGACGAGAGTTTGACCCATTTCATCCCTCAGCCGGAACAGCAGGTCGTGCAACTCATCCCGGTTGCGGGAATCAAGATTTCCGGAAGGTTCATCTGCCAATACTACTGACGGCTTATTTACCAGCGCCCGGGCAACTGCCACCCGTTGTTTTTCACCTCCGGAAAGCTGGGAGGGTTTATGGTGGAGCCGGTCCGTTAAACCCAGGAAGCTTAACAAATCAATGGCAGCCGTTTCTGATTTTGACCGGGATAATCCTTTGATAAGCGCCGGAATACAAACATTCTCAAGCGCTGTGAATTCTGGCAGCAAGTGATGGAACTGAAAGACAAAACCCAGTTTCTGATTCCTGAATCTGGCCAAATCGTTTTCCTGTAAGGAAGAAATCTCCGTACCATCAATAATGATTTTCCCCTGGTCGGGCTGGCTGAGTGTCCCCAGGATCTGCAGCAGGGTGGTCTTGCCGGCTCCACTGGCGCCGACGATGGAATAAAGCTTTCCAGCAGGCACTTCCAGTTGAATTCCTTTCAGCACCTGTAAGGGCCCGAAAGATTTCCAGATATTTTCGGCTAAGATCATCAGGAGGCCAGGTTTATTCCTATATTAACATAGCTATTGAAGATCAGTCTTTTAGCTGATTCTCTACCTGGTCTTTGATTTTGGTGGCTTCGCTCTCGACGCTGGAAGAGATCTCTGTTAAATCTTTCTTCAATCCTGAAGTACTCTCATTGATTTCCCGTTGAATCTCATTGGTCGCCTTTTTAAACTCACCCACTGCTTTTCCCATTGTTCTGGCAATATCGGGAATTGCCTTTGCACCGAAAAGGAGAAGTGCAATCAGCACAACAACCAGAATTTCACCTCCGCTCATAACAGCAATCTATTAATGGTAATTCAATGGCAAATATAAGGAAGGTCAGAGTTGTTTGGCAACTTCAACCTCCGTAAATGATTCAATATTATCACCCACTTTCAGGTCGTTGAAGTTATCGATGTTCAAACCGCATTCATAGCCGTTTTTAACCTCCTTAACATCTTCCTTGAATCGTTTCAGTGATCCAAGGTTGCCGGTATAGATAACGATACCATCTCTGATGACCCTGATTTTGTTGTTCCGGATGATTTTC
This sequence comes from Prolixibacteraceae bacterium, assembly GCA_027451165.1. GTDB lineage: Bacteria > Bacteroidota > Bacteroidia > Bacteroidales > Prolixibacteraceae > UBA1413. Next base: position 1,839 of record DAIDJX010000013.1, read on the forward strand.
CCGTCGCGTACAATACAACCGGCCACTGTACCCACCTTCGTGATTTTGAAGGTTTCCAGAATCTCCAGTGTTCCGGTGATCTCTTCCTTGATTTCCGGGGAAAGCATCCCCTGCATAGCGGCTTTTATCTCATTGATCGCATCGTAGATAATGGAATAGAGCCGGATATCGATTTGTTCTTTTTCAGCCAGTTTGCGGGCATTAAGGGAAGGTCTTACCTGGAAGCCCACTACGATGGCTTCGGATGCTGAAGCCAGCATAATGTCGGATTCTGAAATCTGACCAACAGCTTTATGTATAACGTTCACCTGAATTTCTTCAGTGGTGAGTTTGATCAGTGAATCAGAAAGCGCTTCAATGGATCCGTCCACATCACCCTTAACGATCAGGTTGAGTTCCTGGAAGTTACCAATGGCGATGCGCCGTCCGATTTCATCCAGCGTAATGTGTTTCTGGGTTCTCAGGCCTTGTTCGCGGGCCAGCTGTTCCCGTTTGTTGGCAATCTGACGGGCTTCCCGTTCAGTTTCCATGACATGGAACTTGTCCCCGGCCTGGGGGGCGCCATCCATTCCGAGGATAATTGCAGGTTCCGCAGGTTCCGCCTTGTCAATCCGCTGATTACGTTCATTGAACATCGCTTTTACATGACCGAAATGCTGACCTGCAAGTACAACATCCCCCACTTTTAGGGTACCGGACTGTACCAGGATGGTAGCCACATAACCCCTGCCCTTGTCAAGAGAGGATTCAATAATGGTTCCGCTGGCTTTTTTATCCGGGTTAGACTTAAGATCAAGCATTTCAGCTTCCAAAAGCACTTTTTCGAGCAATTCTTTAACGCCAATACCTTTTTTGGCAGAAATATCGTGCGACTGGTATTTTCCACCCCATTCCTCCACGAGGTAATTCATGTTGGCAAGGGATTCTTTTATCTTTTCGGGATTGGCGCCCGGTTTATCAATTTTGTTGATGGCAAAAACGATGGGTACTCCGGCTGCTGAAGCGTGGTTAATGGCTTCAATGGTCTGTGGCATGACGTTATCGTCGGCTGCCACGATGATGATGGCAATGTCAGTCACCTGAGCTCCCCTGGCCCTCATAGCCGTAAAGGCCTCATGTCCGGGGGTATCGAGGAAGGTAATTTTGCGACCGTCATCCAACTGTACATTATAAGCACCAATGTGCTGGGTAATTCCACCGGCTTCTCCGGCAATAACATTTGAAGAGCGGATGTAATCCAACAAAGAAGTTTTACCATGGTCAACGTGCCCCATGACAGTCACCACCGGTGGACGAGGTTTGAGTTCTTCAGGACTATCGACAGCTTCTTCAATGGCTTCCTGAATTTCCACACTTACGAATTCAACTTTGTAACCAAATTCGTCGGCTACGACCGACAAGGTCTCTGCATCCAGCCGCTGGTTGATCGAAACAAACAAGCCAAGGCTCATGCAGGTGGCAATGATCCTGGTAACCTGAACATTCATCATGGTCGCCAATTCGTTGACGGTCACAAATTCTGTGATTTTGAGAATATTGCGCTGCTGATCTTTCAGTTCGGCTTCGGCGGCAGCCCGTTGGCTGATCACCTCTCTTTTTTCCCTGCGGTATTTTGAACCTTTTGACTTGGTTCCTTTGGTGGTCAAACGGGCAAGTGTATCCTTGATTTGTTTCTGGACATCTTCTTCGTTGACTTCTTTCTTCAGCAGTTTCTTTTTCTTTCCGGGCTTTTTTGCTTCCTCCTGACGACGGGCATCCTCCTGGCCTTTGACAGGCACGGATACTTTCTCTGTATCCTTCTGGATTCTCTTTCTCCGTTTTTTTCTTTTGTCTCTTTCTGATTCCGCTGCGCTTGGTTTCTTATCCTTTTCCACCGGAAGTACAATTTTCCCGAGGATGGTAGGTCCGGCAAGCTTCTCAGCCTGTATCCTCATCAATTCAGGTTCAGCTGGTTCAGCTGGTTTTTCCTGCTTTGGTTCCTGCGGTGTAATTTGTTTCCGTCGAGCTTCCTTATCCTGACGAATACGCTGCTGACGTTCCTGTTCTCTTTCTTCCCTGGATTTCTTATCCGGACGGGTCCGTGTATTCAGCTGGTTCAGGTCTATTTTACCAACCACTTTGGGCTCATCCACTTTGGGAACATCGGTTTTAATGTGTTCGGTCACCGGAACTGCAGGGGGTGTTTCAACGACCGGGGTTTCTTCCGGTTTACTGACAGGTTCAATGATGACGGGTTCAACGCTGACCAGTTCAGCAAGGATGGGTTCAACGCTGACAGGCTCATTATCAGCCGGTTTGACGCTTGTTACCACCTCAGCAACCGGTTCAGGAGCCGGCATTTGTGGTACCGGCTGTTCTTTTACAGGTTCTTCAGGCTGCTTTTTGATTTTGGGCGGCTCTTTTGATACATGAGGTTCTGCCGGTTTATCCGCCGGTTTCTTTTTCATTCCCGGAAGATTATTGATATCCACCTTGTCTACCACCTTATATGTCTGAATGAAGGCATCCCTCGGAATTTCCTCGTGATATTCCGGTTTCTTTTCCTTTGGTTTTGAAACCGCTGCCGCCGCCTTTTTCAAATCACCAATTTCAAGATCATCTCCCGGGTAATCTTCATCCTCGTCATCATTTTTGGGACGATCCTCAATGGTGATAACTTCCTTCTTCGGGCGAAGCTGACGCTGGGTGATCTTCTCCGACTCCCGCTTCAGGCTAACATCGCTCTTATACTCCTTTTCCAGCAAATGACAGGCTTCATCCGAAATCTTTGTATTCGGATTAGAATCAACCGTATAGCCCTTCTTGTGCAGAAATTCAACGATCGTCTGAATACCGACATTGAATTCCTTTGCCAATTTACTTAATCTTTGTCCACTGCCTGACACCATATATTTCTTCCAAATTATTCAAATTCAGCTCTTAATATCCTTCTGACCTCATCTACCGTCTCTTCTTCCAGATCGGTGCGTTTGATCAGATCTTCGCGAGATAGGTTGAGCACATTTTTAGCCGTATCACATCCGATGGCCTTTAATTCGTCAATAATCCAGCCTTCAATTTCATCTGCGAATTCATCCAGATTGACATCCTCGTCGTCTTCTTCAATTTCACGGTAAACATCAATTTCATAACCTGTCAGCTGGCCGGCCAGTTTGATATTCAGACCGCCTTTACCGATGGCCATAGAAACTTCCTGAGGTTTCAGGTAAACTTCAGCTCTTTTGGTGGCCTCCTGGATTCGGATGGATGTAATTTTTGCCGGACTAAGCGCCCGCTTGATATACAATTGAATGTTGGTGGAATAGTTGATCACATCAATATTCTCGTTTCTGAGTTCTCTGACTATCCCATGAATTCTGGAACCTTTCATCCCCACACAGGCGCCTACCGGATCTATCCTTTCATCATAAGACTCCACGGCAACCTTTGCCCTTTCTCCGGGTACCCTGACGATTTTCCTTATGGTAATCAAACCATCAAAAATTTCCGGGATTTCCAGTTCAAACAAACGTTCCAGAAATACAGGCGAGGTCCGCGAAAGAATGATCAATGGCGTATTGTTCCGGAGTTCCACTTTTATCACCACGGCCCTCAGTGAATCCCCTTTCCGGAAGTAATCAGAGGGTATCTGTTCTGTTTTGGGCAATATCAGTTCATTACCCTCATCGTCAAGAACCAGGATTTCCTTTTTCCAAACCTGATATACTTCGCCGGTCACAATATCCCCGATCCGTTTTTTATATTTCCCGTAAATATGATCCTTTTCCAGTTCCATAATTTTACTGGCCAGGTTTTGCCTCAGATTCAAAATGGCACGTCGCCCGAAGTCCGCAAATTTTACTTCATCGGTTACTTCTTCGTCCAATTCATAATCCTCATCGATCTTTTTTGCTTCAGAAAGGGTGATCTCCTTGGCTGGATCTTCGATCATATCATCTTCTACCACCACCCGGTTGCGCCAAATTTCAAAGTCACCCTTATCAATATTGATGATGACGTCAAAATTTTCATCGGTTCCGAATTGCCTGATCAGAACACTCCTGAAGGCCTCTTCCAGGACACTCATCATAGTTGCTCTGTCGATGTTTTTTAACTCCTTGAATTCAGAAAAAGTATCAATAAGATTCATGTTCTCCATGGTATCCAACTTTACTTAAATGATATGATAACCTTTGCTTTTTTTATATCCGAATAATTCAGAGGCATGGCTTTCAGCATTTTTTGCTTCTTTTTTCCCTTTTCTGCCTGTTCCGTTACCTCTGCTTCCAAAACAATACCTTCAACTCCTGCCTCCAGAAGTTTACCTTTCCATTCTTCCCCCTGAAGAGTGGTTACCTGCAGCTGCCTGCCCAAATTCCGCCGGTACTGCAGATTTACCTTGAAATACTGATCAATTCCGGGAGAGGACACTTCCAGGGAATAATCCTCTTCCTCCCGGTCCAGACAGCTTTCGATATGCCGGCTCATTTCCACACAATGGTCAATCGTCAAACCACCCATTGCATCCATTTCCACATGAATGGAATTGGACGGACTAACCGTAACATCCACCAGAAACATATCTTCCTTCAGATTTCCGGCGATAATCTCCTCTATCCTTTCTTTTGCAATCATTTCCGTAATAAAATAGGGGACAATCCTGCCCCCTATTCCCTTCAGTTTCTTAAAATCTGGCGCAAAAGTATAAAAATTTCAGATACATCCGCAGAAAAAAAGTGATAATCAACTGATTTTGACAAAACAAAGCATTAATGTAAATCTTTTCTAATTTTACAGCCCATAAAATGGGGTAAAATTCCTTATTTGGGAAAAGAATTGGCGTTTTATGAATTAAAGCCTATTTTTGCACCGCCAAAAAATCAGGCAGAGTTTATATTCTGCCCTATCGGGAAAGTATTCATCTGTTTAGTACAGATGTTCTTATTGATAATAATTTGACAAGCAAATGAAATTTACGGCCGAAGAGATTGCCCGATTTTTACAGGGTGAAATTGTCGGGGATCCTGCTGCAGTGATTAGCAACATATCCAGAATCGAAGAAGGTAAGACAGGAACCCTTGCCTTTCTTTCCAATCCGAAATATGAAAATTATCTGTACACATCGGAAGCTTCGATTATCCTGGTAAATAGTGATTTTATCCCCAAGCATCCGTTTAAAGCCACACTGATTAAAGTCCGGGATTCTTACCAGGCGTTCGCTTCACTTCTCGAATTATATGAGCAAACGCTTCTGAAGTCGAAAACAGGGATTGAGCAACCTTCATTTATCCATGATAGTGCAAAAATCGGAGAGGAACCCTACGTCGGAGCGTTTTCCTACATCGGAAGAAACGTGGTTATTGGCGACCGGGTAAAAATCTATCCGCAGACCTTTGTCGGGGATAATGTGGTTATAGGTGACGATACCATTCTTTATGCCGGAGCAAAAATTTATGATGATTCGAGGATCGGAAACCGCTGTACCATCCATGCCGGAGTGGTTATCGGGTCCGACGGTTTCGGATTTGCTCCCCAAAGTGATGGTTCTTACCGGAAAATCCCTCAGCTTGGATTTGTTACACTCGAAGATGATGTCGAAATTGGCGCCAATACCACTATTGATTGCGGTACTATGGATTCCACGATCATTCGCAAAGGGGTCAAACTTGATAATCTGATCATGGTCGGCCATAATTGCGAAATCGGGGAAAACACGGTTGTAGCTGCCCAGACAGGTTTTGCAGGAAGTTCCAGGGTGGGTAAGAACTGCAAAATGGCTGGTCAGGTCGGGCTTGCCGGGCATTTGAGCGTGGGAGATAATGTTCAGATTGGCGCTCAGAGCGGAGTAACCAAAGATGTTAAAAGCAATGAGGTTATTTTGGGTTCTCCTGCAACGGAAATTAAACATTCGATTAAAGTCTATACGGTGATGAGAAACTTGCCAGAACTCCGGCAGGAGGTCATCGATCTGAAAAAAGAAATGAAAAAAATAAAGGAAGAACTTCAAAACAACAGAGAATAATTTAATATGTCCCAGAAGCAAAGAACGCTGGCTGCTCCTTTTTCGGTTTCCGGGAAAGGTCTTCATACCGGGGTGCAGGTTACAATGACGTTTTTACCGGCGTCAGATGACCATGGCATCCGGTTCAAACGGGTGGATCTACCTGGCCAGCCCATTGTAGAAGCCGATGTTGACCATATTTCGGACACTGCGAGGAGTACACTGCTGGAAAAGGATGGCGCCAGGATAGGAACCATTGAGCATGCGCTTGCCGCCCTGACCGGTTTGGGGATTGATAATTGTCTCATTGAAATAAACAATGAAGAAGCGCCCATATTTGACGGGAGTTCCCGCGTTTATGTGGAAGCGATTGAAAAAGCCGGGTACCTTGAACAGGAAGCAGAAAGGCAATATTTTGAGATCAAAGAGAAAATTGTGGTCAGGGATGAACGCACAGGTTCTGAACTGATTGCCCTGCCAGACGACGATTACAGCCTCCATGTGCTGATATCCTTTAATTCGAGGGTACTGAACAACCAATACGCCACCCTGAATTCTATTGCCGATTTTAAAAACGAAATTGCCAATTGCAGGACATTTGTCTTCCTTCACGAACTGGAATACCTGCTGAAGACCAATAACCTCATCAAAGGAGGCGATCTGGAAAGCGCCATTGTGATAGTGGACAAGGATATTTCACAGGCAGAACTGGACCGGTTGGCCGATCTGTTTGGGCACGAACACGTGGAAGTGAAAAAAGAGGGAATCATGAACAATGTGGATCTCTATTTCGACAACGAATGTGCCCGCCACAAACTGCTGGATGTCATCGGCGACCTGACCCTCCTCGGAAAACCGATCAAGGGGCGTATCATTGCCACCAAACCCGGGCACCACATCAATGCCCAAATGACCAAAGCGCTGAAAAAAGCGATGTTGAAACTGGAAAACAGGGCTCCGGAATATGATCCAACGGCAGAACCTGTCTTTGACATCAGCAGAATTTCAGAACTATTGCCCCACAGGTTCCCATTTCTGCTCGTTGATAAGATCATCGAAATTAAACAGAACTCCATTGTTGGTGTAAAAAACGTCACCATCAATGAACCCTTCTTTCAGGGCCATTTTCCTGAGGAACCCGTTTTCCCGGGTGTTTTACTGGTGGAAGCCATGGCACAAACCGGTGGATTGCTCGTTTTGAGCCAGCTGGAAGACAAATACTCCACCTACTTTATACGCATTGACAATGTGAAATTCCGGAAAAAAGTACAGCCTGGCGATACACTGATTTTCAAACTGGAACTGACCACACCGATTCGCCGTGGAATTGCCAACATGAGAGGTGTTAGTTATGTCGGAGGTAAAGTGGTTGCCGAGGGTGAATTTATGGCCCAAATCGTTAAGAACAATAATTAAAATTCATTTTTTATATGAAACAGCCCTTATCATATGTCCATCCCGAATCGCAGGTGGCTGAAAATGTAGTGATTGAGCCATTTGTAACGATCGACAAAGATGTTATCGTTGGTGAAGGCACCAGGATAGGCTCCAATGTCACTATTTTACCAGGTACCCGGATCGGAAAAAACTGCAATATTTTCCCGGGTGCAGTGATCGGCGGTATTCCACAAGATTTGAAATTCAAAGGAGAATACACAACAGTTGAAATCGGCAACAATACCACCATCCGGGAGTTTGTGACGGTCAACCGGGGTACGGCAGCAAAGGGTAAAACAGTGGTCGGAAGCAACTCCCTGCTGATGGCCTACGTTCATATTGCTCACGATTGTGTTGTTGGCAATAATGTGATTATGGTGAACAGTTCACAACTTGCCGGCGAAGTGGTAATAGACGATTGGGCCATCCTGGGTGGCATGACTGCTGTACACCAGTTTGTCCATATCGGTTCCCATGTGATGGTAGCCGGAGGTTCACTCGTCAGAAAAGATATTCCTCCTTTCATTAAAGCCGGTCGCGAACCCCTTGCCTATGAGGGGATTAATTCAATCGGGCTCCGGAGACGGAATTTCAGCAATGAAAAAATCAGGGAAATCCAGGATATTTACCGGTACATTTATCTCAAAGGTTTCAATACCAGCCAGGCTATTGAAATGATTGAAGCTGAAATGCCGGCCTCCCCGGAAAGGGATGAAATTATCCTTTTCATCAAGGATTCCAAAAGAGGGATCATCAGGGGATATTTCCCGGAATAAATACTTCGGGTTACACAGTGTATCACAATGTTCACACGGTGTTACACAGTGTAAAAGGGGTACCCGGTTTTATATTAATCAGCCAGTTTATCAGCTACGTTGGGTTTCAAAAGGGAAAGCTGAAGGATCAATGCCAGGGCTACCGGGATGGCCAGGAGGGAAAGATCCTTGCCCAGGTTTCCCGCATCGGTTGATTTGCCCAGCCACTGTGTGATCAGCGCCCCGGCAAAGACACCTGTCATGTTCATGAATCCGTAAGCCGTAGCACGACAATTCGCCGGAATAAACTGACAGAGGATGGGCATATTGTTGGCATCAAACATGCCAAATCCTATTCCAAAGAGAATTCCACCTCCCAGCACAGTCACCAGAGAATTTCCGAATCCCAGCAACAGAAGGGCAGGAATAGTCAGGGACAGGCCAATTGCACCGGTAAAAATCCTGCCACGCAGGTTCACCGATATCCACCGGTCGGCTAAAATACCTCCGGAAATCACCCCCAGGAAGGAGGAGGCAGCAATGGTAATGGTTGCCAGAGGACCAGCCTGCGACATATTGATACCCAGCGTATCGGAGAAAAGTGTAGGAAGCCAGTTCTTCGTCGCCCAACCCGGGAAACTGGGTGCTGCAAAATAAAAGAGGATCACCCAGAAACTTATTGTTCCCAACAAAGCGCCCAAGCTTTGTCCAACAGAGGATAATCCTGTGGATAGATTCGTTGTTTGGCGGGCCGGAACCACCCTTTCTCTTTTCTCTTTCAGAAACAGGACAAGCACCAGACTGTAAAATACACCAACCAGACCGAAACTGTGAAAAGCGGTTTGCCACGACCACTGGTGTGCTACCGTTGCCCCAAAGCCTCCAAGGGCCTGACCCATGTATAAACCGGTCATGTGAATTCCCACTGCCAGAGACCGTGTGTTGCCCCGATGGTAATCGGCAATCAGCGACAATGCAGCCGGAATGTACAGTGCCTCACTAACCCCCATGATAGCCCTCAGCACATACAATTGCCCGAAACTGTTACAATAGCCCATCGAAAGGGTAACAAACGACCACACCCCCAGGCTGCCTGCAATCAGCCATTTCCGGCTGATCCTGTCGGCTATCAATCCGGCAGCAGGCGACATTAACCCGTAAATCCACAGGAAAACTGCCATCAGACGACCAAAATTGGCTGCGGTTTCCAGTTCACGGATGTCAGCCATCATTGAAACCTTCATCGTCGACAACATTTGGCGATCCATGTAATTCAACAGGGCCACCACCCACAGCAGTACGACTACCAGCCAGGGGTACCAGGATTTTTTACTTATGCTCATACTATTTTTTATATTGGAGACGCACTATAGTGCGTCTTTACTGGATCTTATAGTGGAGACGCACTATAGTGCGTCTTTACTGCATCTTATGGTGGAGACGCACTGTAGTGCGTCTTTACATCTTTCCAGGGTGGTGTATACCTGGTACAGGCCGCGGGGCACATGGAAGCAGCCTTTCCATTTGCCTCCCTTCAGCGGCAGGAGCACTTCTCCCTGACGGTTCAGATAGCCATACCACTCCCCATATTCCGGATCAGGGAAATGACTCCAGGTATAGTGGTGTACCTTTTCAAACCATTGCATACATTCATGACTGCCGGTCAGCTGATAACCCTTGATCAGGGTGATGAGCGTTTCCACATGTACCCACCAGAGTTTCTGATCCCACTCCAATTGCTGTACAGGCTGGCCTTTGAAATCCATGAAATAATAGATTCCACCGTATTTTTCATCCCAGCCATGTTTCAGTGTCCGCAAAGCAATGTTTACTGCCTGTTCAGCCAATTCAGGTCTGTTCAGGCGTACCGACAAATCCATGATGAACCACATGGCTTCAATGGCATGACCGGGATTCAACAGCCTCCCTTCAAAGGAGTCGTTAAAACTTCCGTCGGGGTTGACATTTTCGAGGATCAGCCCCGATTCAGGCTGGTAAAACACCTCCATCACCTCGTGGAGCACATCCCTTATGGTCTGTTCAACCAGCTCTGCCGGCAGAAGATGCTCAATTTCCAGCGAGAGGTTGCACAAAATCATCGGAAGGGAAAAACCTTTCAGCGGGCGGGTACCGGGAACTGCTTTGGAGAACCTGCCTTTAGGGTTACCGGATCGGGCCAGGATATGCTCAAAGGTCTTCCGGGCGATTTCCCCATATTTTTCTTCACCGGTAGCCCTGAACAACTGGCCAAATGCCATGGTGGCAAAACAATCGCTGAAAATGTTGTAGGGCTCAATCAGAGGTTTACCTTCCCTGGTCAGCGAAAAATACCAGTTAAAATTTCCATCATGACCGTATTTTTCCAGGAACTTTGCACCATGGAATGCCATTTCCAGCCATTCCTGTTTTTTTTCCACCCGGTTGTACAGGGAGGAAAACATCCAGACCTGGCGGCCCTGGAGCCAGATGAACTTGTCGGTGTCATACACCTGTCCTTTTCTGTCCAGACAGGTAAAATAGCCGCCACATTCTTCATCCTTTGAATGCTTTTCCCAGAATGGAATGACATTGTCAAACAATCCGGATTTGTACTGCGCAATTAAATCTTTGATATCCATAGCATTCAATTAACAGGCTACCTTTGGGAAAATAAATGATCCATTGCCAATGACCTGACGTCTGCGTCAAATTCCCTGTACTTTTCTGCCGGCATGTTGGCCACGGGTAGCCGGAATCCTCCGAAATCGAAGCCAAGATACTTCAAAAAGGCTTTTCCTGTGGCGATGCCTCCATATTTCCCGAGCAAGCGTATCATGTCGATGGAAAGCTGCTGCAATTTCCTTGCAGTGGGGAAATCTCCCCTGTCATAAGCCTCAATCAGCTGGTAGTAAAGCGGAGCGGCATAATTAAAGGTACTGCCGACACCAGCCCTTGTACCGAGTACCAGGGCGGAAAGCAGGTTCTCATCACGGCCCCAGAGCATATCATATTTCCCGTCCATAAAATGGATACAGCTCAGAAAATCCATGAAATCTTCATGGGTGTATTTGATCCCTGCCAGGTTGGGGATCATCGGCGCCGCTGCCTGCAGGAAAGAGTACATATCAACTGTACAGCCGGTCAGCACCGGAATATGGTAAAAATAAACCGGCATATCGGGTACTGATTCGGCAATCCGGGCGCAAAATTCAGCCAAATGCCCCGCTGTCGGGGGTTTAAAATAATAGGGAGCAACAATGGCGATGGCGTCAAGCCCGCACGCTTTGGAATGTAAGGCGTTTTCCGCGGCTTCTTTCCAGGAGGTACCGCCCACCAGGTTGATCACTTTAAGTGAACTGTTTTTGGATGCTGCTGCCCATGCTTCGGTATGGACCATTTTTTCCTTTTGGGAAAGAGAGACACCTTCCCCGGTCGAACCATTGATAAATGCGCCCACCACCCCGTTTTTAACCAGAAAATCATGGTATTCCGGTATAATATCCAGCATGATATCTCCTTCGCCGTTCATCGGCGTAAAGGGAGCGGCAATTAAGCCTTCAAATTTTTCGATGACGTTCATATACAAATATTTCCAATTTTACAATTCTTATACTATAATCTCCGGAAAGCTTCCTTTTAAGCAGATTCCCGGCTTCATGGTTTTACACTTACCTCTTTCAAAAATGTGGACGCCGGCCAGGCTGACCGGTTGACCAGGTTTCCGTGCGAAAATGGTTTCCAGGCATACCTGACCGCCTGAATATTTTGGCCCGCACAGGGCACTTCTACCCGTTTACCTTTAATGGTGCAGGGTACTTCCATGAAAATGCCGTCGCTTCCGGCTATTTCAAGTTCCCTGAGTGGTTTTCCGTCTGATGTCCTTAACCCCCCAGCCGACCGGAATGAAATGGTCACGCGATCTTCTTTCCGGGTTATTTTAAACGGCCCGGGGCCTTCACAAACAATATTCTTCCCGTAGATTTTATTCAGGGCCAACGCTGCCAGCCGCTCCCCCACCTCTCTTTTACGGATGGGATGAACATTCAGCGAATCACCCAGGTCGCTGGTAACGGCCATCCAGGTGCGGGGCATTTCTTCGGCAAGCCGCCGCTGCATATCCCGGAACACAGGCCATGACGGACGGTCAATGCCGGAAAGCTGGGCAAAAAGGAACGGCAGTTCCGGGTCATTCCGGAAGTTGCGCCAGGATTGGAGAAACACTTTAAAAGCAGTGCGATAAAGTTCTGCATCATGGGCATTTGACTCTCCCTGATACCAGATCACTCCCTGAACAGGAAAACCGCCCAACGGGGCAATGCCCGCATCAAAAATATAGGCCGGATCATAGGGATGCCTTTGATTCTTAAGGGCAGACGGCCCAATGTTTCTCATGATCCTGCCACGCACCCACTCCATGATGAGTTCATTCTTTTCACGGTTACGGAACTCAGGTACCAGGACCGGATGATCCTCCAGCGATTTCCGGTCAATGAATGATTCGATGGGGGCACCTCCAACGGCGACCTGGACCAGTCCGACCGGAACCTGTAGTTTTTCCCGGATAAGCCTGCCAAAATGGTAAGCAATTGCCGAGAAATCAGCTGCCTGTTCAGGGCTGCTCTGCTGCCACGCTCCTTCGAAATAATCAAGCTTATTAATTCTGTCAAGTGAAGATCTGTCAAATGCTATATCGTCGGTTGCGATAAAACCCCGGTAATTGAAAAGCCTCAGGCCGGGATCCCCGGAAACTTGCACGGCAGCCTGGCCACCTTCGGCATTTTTCAGTTCAAAAGCCATATTTGACTGGCCTGAACAGAGCCAGACTTCCCCGGAAAGAATATCATGCCATTGGATTTTAAGGGTGTCATTCACCCATATCTCCAGGGAATGGGGCCCCCCGGCCGGAACTGGCGGAAACTCTGCTTTCCACAGCTCTCCTGTCGTCTCCGCCTGTCTGTTCTCCTGATCAAACCTGACCCTTATCTGATCACCCCGGTTTGATGATCCGTAAAAAAGTATAGGTTTTTTTTGCTGGACGACCATATGTTCCCCAAAAACCGGAGCAAGCCTGAACCCGCCAGGATTACCGGAACCCATGGACGGGGTAATCCCGCAGCAGATGTAAAGAAATATGGTCAGAAGCAGTCGGGTCATCTTCTATTTTACTGTTGGTTTGAATTTCAATCCTTTCACCTCCTGAAACCCTCCGTTACTGTTCTCAACAGGCACAAAAGTGAACATCCATTTCCAGGAAGTACCGTCCTGAGGGATCTTCAGTAAAACCTTATTCCAACCTTTTTTCAGGCCGATTCTGACAGGTTCGCGGAAAGAGTAGTTTTCATCGGTAAACGGAATTTCATCCGATTTCTCGGGCAATCCCGGATTTTTCCAGATGGGGGGTGGAATTTCTCTCCCGTTTACCCACACTTCAGGATTGGTTTTATGCCATTTTCCCTGTGGAGGAAAGGGACCTCCGCGTCGGCCGGCCGACCGGGACCAGTCGTGGAAACCGATCCAGCATCCCACCTGTTGTGCCACCGGGGAATAAAGCGATGTCGCCGCATAAACGGTTCCTTTTGTTTCAGCAAACAAGGAAGGATAGCCAAAGAAATGATGAAGGTGGATGGTGCCCCCATAAAAAGGCCCCTTCCAGCGATAATTTATGCCATTGACCAGGTAATTCGTTTTAATCCCTTCTTCCACCGGGAACAATTTGTTGGCGTCTCCGCCGTTGTCAAACGGGCCGATGAGACTCCAGGCCATTTCCGACTGCCTGACATAAGGAAATGGTAAGCCCTTGAAATTAAGATCCCTGTGAGCGATCAATCGCTTTTCAAAATCTTTGAATTCCCAATAGGCCGTTTCACCGGGGGAAGGAAATTTAGCCAGGTAATTCTCGCCGTAGTCTGTTTTCTGACCTGTCCATGCAGCCTCGCTGTAGGTAAGCATGCCCGGATATACGGGATTTTGCCGGAGGATATCTGCCGGATCCGCCACATTATTGTCGTTCCAGCAGCAAAGAATCCCACCCATCCGCAAAGAATCTCCCTGGGCCGCCCCGCAAATCCGGTCAAAATAAAGCTGGTATATCCCGGCCAACGGATCAAGGTGATTCAGATAATTCAACCTCGAATCAAGATACCGGTGGCTGGGTTTGGGGTGTCCGTTGGAAGACCAGAGCTGCGTAACGGAGAAATCATCCCCTTTGATGGATTGTCCGGGTCTCCAGACAATCAGTTCCCGTTCGTTTTCCTTAATCCTCCTGGTCAGGACCGGAAGCAAATCACTGGCGGGGCGTTCGTTTTTATGCCAGACTTCATCCGTACCCAGATGTATGAACGGCATTTTTTCAGCAGGAACAAGATTGCACAGTTCATCGATGAGATCCAGTAAAACAGGTTTTACCCGCGGATCACTCATGGAGTCCAGTCCGAAGGCTTTGCGGAAAGCGTCGCAATGACCCGGCACATCAAATTCAGGTACCAGGGTGATGAAACGGTCATGGCAATAATTCACCAGACCGGTGAACTCCTCCTGTGAATAATACTTTCCCGGCCACCTGCTCATGGTACCGGCATTCTTCAATTCCGGATAAATTTTGCTTTCCAGCCGCCATCCGGGATTATCCGTGAGGTGCAGGTGGAAAACGTTGAATTTGTACGCTGCCATGACATCGATCTGCTCTTTCAGCAGGGCTACAGGCATATAGTTACGGCCTACATCCTGCATAAAACCCCGGATGGCAAATGCCGGCCAGTCCCTTATGCGGCAACCTTTTATCTGGAACTTACCCTTGTTTTTAACTACCAGTTGTTTCAGTGTCTGAACACCCCGGTATATACCCGCCTTATTTTTAGCCTCAATTGTTATTTCTCCGGGGAATACCGTAAGCTGGTAACCTTCGTACTGGCTGATCCCGGGTACAGGGCGCAAAACGATTCTGATGATTTTATCCTTTCCGGCTGAAAAATTCAAATTTGTTTCCTCAATGTCATTAACTCCGGAGCGAATAAGCAATTCCCTGATTTCAAGAATTACCCGGTCATTCCGGTGGATATCATAACTGAGGTAAACGACTTCGTCAAGGCTGAATGGGTTCGGTTTCCACTCTACGTTCTGAGGATAGGGTATCAATGCAGGCACACCGGTCGCAAATCCGGCGTGGCTGAATAAAAACAGAAATAAAATGATTCCTGTTTCAGCCATCCTGGTTGAAAATGATAAAGAATTTCCCGTTATATGTGATAAAGGTTTACTCACTTCTGACTACTTCCAATGATGTCCATAACATCAATTTTCTGAAAGAACAATTCCCTAACCCCTTCGTAAACAATCCCCAGGGTGTTGTCATCCAGCATGGCCATGCAGGAGTACCCGTATCCGGTATTCTCATTCAGTTTCAGCTGAAACCGTTCAGGCCAGGTGTTGCCCTGGTCCAGGCTCGCTTTGATGGTCATGTCACAACGTTTGGCTGAATGGTCAGGATTGGAGAAAAACAACACGTCAAGTGTTTTGTTACCGGTTGTCACTGTGGATTGGATCAGGCTGGCCTGGCAACCTGATTCGCGAAGGGCAACTGCTGAAGTGGGATGAGTGGTCCAGGTGGTTCCGAGATCGCGGGTGACTGCTACGAGGCGCGCTTTTTTGTTGCTGCGCATGTTCAGCATCAGTGACCCATCGGATAATTCGACCACTTGTGCTTCCCCCCCGTTTTCCACGGCAGATTTTGCAGTTTGCCAGCTCTTTCCATGGTCTTTGCTGTAAATCAGCGTGGAACTCGAAAGGTCGTTTTTCTTCGGATCCAGGTATTGGGCAGGAAAAACAAGGGTCCCGTCCTTCATGGTTATTCCGCAGCCCGGTCCCTGGAGGAAACGCCCCCACTCCGGGTTTTTTGTTTGTTTTGTGATGTTTATGGGTAGTGACCACGTAAGGCCGTCGTCTTCGCTTTTCACCAGGATCAACTGGCTCCCCCGGCCGTCGGGCATAGGTTCCAGACCTTGCTGCGGGAAACGGTTGTTCTGGATTCCGGCATAGTTCCCGTGGATCCACAATGCCGCCACCCAGATCGTATTGGTCTGTTCATCCACCAGAATGGCCGGATCACCGGCTCCGTTCCGGCTGCCGGGCAATCCCCCGTAGTTCTCCATATCCAGGATCACGCGCATGGGCTCCCAGGTTTGCCCGCCATCGGTGCTGCGGCTCATGCCGATGTCAATATCGTCCTGCAGGTCACGGTCGTTGTTGTACCGGTTATCATACACGGCAAAGATGGTTCCCTTCCGGGTAACCGCCAACCCGGGAATCCGGCAGGTATGGACATTGTCCTGGCCCGCACTTCTCAACACCGCGGCCATCCGGAAAGTAGCCGGATTCTTTTCCGGGGTATACTGCCAACCGTTTGACCCGGTGAGTTGGATCACTTCAACAGTGACCTTCGACAGCAGATCAACCTGTGTAGCGGGAAGCAGGGAAACATGGAAGATGTTCTCCCCTTTGACCAGAGGCAGGTTACCCTCAAGTGCCAAATCTGCTGAAGCCAGGGAGGAGCCAAAGGTGGTGTACTGGAGTGATGCATTGTCTCCTTCGATGGATTTGTTGGCAAAAGGTTTTCCCAATACCTTAACCATTCTGAGCAATTCCGGTTTGTCGATTTTGATTTGAACGTTGCGCAGAAAGATTTTTTCTTCCCCGGGGCTGGCATAAACCGTGATGGTAAAGGCCAGGTTATTGGTTCCGGAGGTAAGTAAAGGGATCCGGTGAGCCCTGACGGTAACCGAATCGATCCCGGAAGGGGCAGCAAAGCCGGTAACGCCTGATGTGACGGGAATGATGATCATCAGGAACAACCTGATCAACTTCAGGCGGAACCATTTACCAGCCCGGGGCCAGGGATTATTATCTGAGGAATGCCTAACCATATCCATTATGCTATTTGTCATTTCATCACAGGAGACAGGATTTCACTCACCGGAATTTTCTGAAAAATGAGTTCTTTGCTTCCTTCATAGACAATCCCGATGGTTTGATCGTCCACCATGGTCATACAGGAATAGCCGTCTCCGCTCCCGGAGTTAAGTTCTGTAACAAAAGCAGTTGGCCAGGTCATTCCTCCGTCGAGGCTTGCCTTAATGGTCATGTGGGTCCTTTCGGTTTTACTGTTGGGATTGGAAAAGAAGAGTACCTGCTGATTTTTGCCGGCTATGGTCACATCGGCGGCAATCAGGCTGGCCATGCAATTGGGTTCCTGGAGTGCGGAATTGGAGGAAGGATGTACAGCCCAGGTCCTGCCCCAATCGGAGGTAGTGGCCACTGCCCGTCCGTTGGATTCCCCCTTATCGCTTCTGTTGCGGTCGTCGCGCATGTTGAGCATCAGCCGGCCATCGGCCAGTTCCACCACCTGGGCTTCTGTGGTGTTGGATTTGGCGCCGGTTCCGATTTGCCAGGTAGCGCCGGCGTCTTTACTGTAAACGATCGTGGAATGACAGGTGTATTGCCCACCATCGATGGCTTTTGACCCAATGTCCGTTTTAAACTGAGCGGGGAAGACCAGGGTGCCGTCTTTAAGGGTAATACCCCTTCCGGGCCCCTGCAGCAGCAATTGCCAGCCCGGAGTTTTGACCTGGCTGGTAATGTTGATGGGCGCTGACCAGGTAAGGCCGTCGTCGGTGCTTTTCACAAGCAGGAACTGGCCGGTTTCTTCCGGCGCCATCCCGGGTTTTGATGCCCACCAGAGCATCTGGTCAGGACTGCTGCCGCTCATCCAGAGGGCTGCCACCCAGATGGTATGGTTCAGGTGATCGTAGAGGACACAGGGATCACCGCAACCGTTCAACCGTTGGGACCGGCCGCCATATTCTCCCATATCCATAATTACTTTCATGGGTTCCCAGGTTTGCCCGCCATCGGTGCTGCGGCTCATGCCAATGTCAATATCTTCCTGCAGATCTTTGCTGTTGTTGTATCGGTTGTCATAAACCGCGATCAGCGTCCCCTTTGAAGTAGTCACCAATCCGGGAATCCGGTAGGTATCACATTTGTCCTGCCCTTTGGCTCTCAGTAAAATTGTTGTCCGATAGATATAGGGATTGCTGGATGGTATTTTTATGGTTTTGCCATCTTTAAAAACAAGCGTTACTTCCCGGATTCCGAACCGGGTTAAAAGATCAGCCCCTGGCTTCAGCATAAAGTCAAAGCTGAGATAATGCGTATTTCCAACCAGTTGTAGTGATCCCTTAAAAATCAATTTTCCGGAATCCGGAATGGACGTACCAAACAAAAAGGAAGGATTTTCTCCGGAATAATTTACTTTAACCGATGAAATCCCTGACAGGTTACTTCCATCGGTAAAAGAAACGGAAACCCCTGATAATAAGATATTTTCTTTTCCCTCATTTACAGTGAATTTCACATTTACCATATTTTCATTCAGCCTTCCGGTGAACAGGGGTATTCTCTGACCGGAAATTTCCGCAGAAGATACAATGTCCGGGGAATAGGGTACAGGAATGTCATTTTTACACTGATTGGTAAGCGATAATAAAATCAGCAATAAAAGTGAAGTAATCATTTCCATTTTGCTTTGTATTGAAGATATACTCCTGAAGCTGTAAAATTAAGAAAGAAAAAATTGCAGGCAGGTTTAGGTGCATTCTGTGTTATATAAACACGCTTTGAGACGTACGAGGCGGGAAGACCACTAAGGGCCTTCCCTCCGTACGACGAAATCAAACCTATGGAAAACAGGTTATTGAATAGATGATGTGTAAATCCTTACAAATCTCCTTTCCATCACTGCGGTTTTGTAGTGGCATAACCCGGCGTCTGGTTTACCAGTGGATCATTGGTCCAGATGGCTGGTTCGATTGGCCAAAGCACCATGTAGGACTGTGTGGATTTATCCAGCACACCAAGTTTATGGCTGGCACTTTTGAATACAAGCGGATCATTGCCGTACTTCATCCTCCGGAGATCGTACCAGGATTTCCCTTCATGCACGAATTCCTTGACACGTTCCACATAGATGGCCACTTCGTTGGCATCTTTCGTTGAATTAACGAAGGGAGTCGGATCAGCAGCCGGATAAAAAGCACGGTCACGGATTTTCTTGATATATGCTGACGGGTCAGCACCTTCGGCATTGGCGATTTCAGCCAGCATCAGCAAACGGTCTGCTTCGCGGTATACCGGCCAGTCATCTGTGAAATAACGCTTGTTGGCACTGATGGTTCCAAGGAATTTGACAAGCGCTGTGTTCCTGATGGTAACCGCGTAGGGTGGATTTCCGGATTTGGTCACTTTGTAATAATCATAGAAAGTGGCATCCCTTCTTTTGTCGGCAGGTGTATAGGACTTGAACAATTCAAAAGTATAGCCGTACCGCTGAATAATCTGCATTGAATTGGTAGCTGCAATCTGCAACGGATCAACGAGCAGGGAACCGCTGGCCAGAGAATCCTTATAATGGAGGTTATCGAAATTGAAAGTGGAATAGAGGTAAAAGGAATAGGTCGACATTTCCGTTTCCCCGACAATATAGCGGAGTGCCAGAATTATTTCGCTGTTGTTTTTTTGTCCGTAGGCAAACACATTGGCGAAATTCTGGACCAGACTGGTTCCTGTAACGGCATTCAGTGCATTCTTGGCTTCAGCCAGGTCGCCTGTGGTTCCGTACACTTTTGCAGACCAGAGATAGACTTCCCCTTTGAGCATTAAAGTGGCATTGGGGCTCCACAAGCTTTTCTCCGAAGGATTGGCAGAGGTGCCGAAATTACTGACCGACTTTGTAATATCACTTTTTATAGCGGCCAGGATTTCAGCTTCGGTGGCTCTTGCTTTACGAAGCAGTACCGGATCGGTGTTACCATTCAGTACCTCTGGTTCAAGTCTCAATGGTACACCACCGTAAGTGCGTAACAGATGAAAATAGTAAAAAGCTCTTAATCCATATGCCTGTCCCAGCAAATATGCTTTTTTGGCATCTGTCAGGAAGGTTATGTTCTCCACTTTCTGGATAAAGAGATTGAGTTGTAATATTGGTCCGTAAAAACCTGACCAGTTGGTTACGCCGGTTGAATTTTCGTTGATGCGTTGTTCAATGATGGGCAGCTCGTTAAGTGAAGTATTCTGACGGTCAATGTTGCTGTATATGCCACTTCTCATTTCGCCCAGGCGAAGGAACATAAACTGGTTGTCGCGCAGTTGTTTATGAATTCCGACCATGAAGTTGGATACCTGTGCTTCGTTCTGCCAGTAGTTGCCGTCTCCGAAATAATCCAGGGGAGCCAGGTCAAGTGGTTCCTGACATGACACAGCGGTCAGCAAGCTTATAATGGCCACTATGATGATGTGTTTTATCTTTTTCATTTGTTTTTCAATTAATGATGACCTTTATTATAAAGTTATATCCAACCCAAAAATCAACTGTGTGGGAATAACATATGCCCCGTTTTGATTTCCGGTACGTTCAGGAAAATTCAGCATTTTGTCGGTCAGGTAACCCAGGTTTTGACCGGTTACGGTGAAGACAACTTTCGGAATTTTGATTTTCCCGAGAAGGGATGCAGGAAGATTGTAACTCAGTGAAACTTCCCGGAAAGCGATGTAATCGGATTTCCTCCAGAACATACTGCTGGGTCTGTCAAAGTTTTTCGTATTCAGCTGATCAGCCCAGGAATATCTCGGGAATTTTGCATTCGGATTATCGGGAGTCCAGGTATCTTCCACAAATGTAGTCGGAGCAAATTCACCTTGTGCGCAAGCCAAAGCCCACAGGTGCATAAAATCCTGCTGGACATGACCCAGTGCAAAATCCAATCTGGCGGCAAGAGTTATTCCCTTATAGGCCAGCGAAGTATTGAAACCACCGGTTATACGGGGGATCTGTCGCCCGAGGGAAACCATATCCCTTGTGTCAATGGTGTCGTTCTGATCGATATCTTTCCACTTCATGTCTCCCATGCGGGTAGGTATCCAACCTCCTGCCAGTGTGAGGCCCCTTTGAGTCATCAACTGCTGGCTGGCCACCCTTTTACCTGCTGAGCCATTGTACCAGACCTGACCTGCAGCGAGGTCGATTTTGTTATAGTTTGCCAGATCTTCGGCATTCCGGATGAGACCTTCACTGACGAATCCAAATACTTCTCCCCATTCCTGGCCTTCCTGGTAACCACCAACCCAGATCAGTTTCTTTGATTTGGGATCGTATATCTGTTGTCCGCCTTGTCTGTTGTTTTCATTTCCGTTGTAAGGGAGTTTCAGGATGGTATTCTTCAGCCAGGCTCCGTTGAAACCCACTTCCCATTTCAGATCATTTTTCTGTATGGCTTTCCAGGTAATATCGGCTTCGAAACCCCTGTTGCGCATGCTGCCGTTGTTGGTACGAACACTGGATACCCCTGAAGAGGTGGGCAATAAAACACTGGCGATTTTGTCTTCCGTAATCCTGGTGTAATAAGAAAGTGAAGCATA
>DAIDJX010000014.1 GCA_027451165.1 Prolixibacteraceae bacterium
TTTTCTTTTTCCGGGCTGGGGTAATTTGCGGTTAACCAGAAAGATTCCCAGTCCGCCAGCCAGAAACAGGAGAGCGACTATGTAGAATACGGGGTTCATGGAAGCTTCTCTTTTTTAGTTTTTTCCCAGACCCAATACAGCCCTCTGACGTTGGCTTCCGGTTCCCTGAGGATCAGGGTGATCAGGATGTTTTCCGAAAAACTGAGAATTCCTGTGACGACCATGAAATAATAGAACCAAAGGTTAAAATCAATCAGAAAAAGGACAATAAAAAAAATCCCTTTGATGTACCCGCCGATTTTGGCAGAGTAAGTGTGGTAGCTGGCATATTTTCCGAATTTGATGACAGGGAGGAGGTCAGACAGAATAAAAAAACCAATAAAAATCGCAAATGAAACGATATAGGGCTGAAAACTGTTCCATTTAAAGGCAAGTATTCCTGCCAACGCCAAAAGATAGGTCCCTGAATCGGCTAATGAATCCAAAACAGAACCTATTTCAGTGGTCAGATTGAATTTTCTGGCTATCCAGCCGTCCAGAAAATCGGTAAATAAGTTAAAACAGATAAAAAACACGAAAAGATCTTCCCGTTTGATAAAAACAAAAATCATTACAAAGGGGAAAGAAAAAAGTCTGTACAGTGACAGTATATTGGGAAAGTTTAATGGGACACTGGTAATTTTCATTGGCTTCCTATGAGGCTGGTTTATTGGGACTGTATCCCTGAATCGGCATCCCGGTGATATCCCTGGTGACTTTTCAGGGTAAGTCATTCAAATTTAATAATATTCCGGGAATATTCACTTTTGGTTAAAGTCAGGTAACTGAATAAGAATTAGTTTAAAAATTAGGAATATCCGGGAGAAAAAGGTAAATTGATGCATCCAAATTCCAACCAAATGAAAAAGTTTCGACTTCAGCTGATTTCTTTCATTTTCCCTGGAAATTCAGGAATGTTGAACCTCAACATGAGTAAGCCGGTTCGGGCAGTACTGAAAGTTACCGGAGTAATAATCTTGCTTCTGCTGATCGACGCGTGCCATTCATTTTATAAGGTACGTACCACCCCCGAAGCACAGCCAGAAACTTTAACGTCTCTTAAGCAGCTGAATAAAAATTTCGTTTTTCATTCTGAATTTGCAGCCCTTACCCTGAATAACATAATTGTTGGAGATGATTCAATCTGGGGTGATTATGAAAGTGTGTACACATTTCCATCTACCGGTCACAGTTTCCCTGCCCCCAATTCTTCCAACAGGTTCGCTAAAAAAAAGGGAGACGGCAGGTTGCTGAATGAAGTCCACCTGTACACCAGACAAATGCAGAAAAACATCTTGCCAGGAATAACCCGGTATGCTGCAGCTTTAAATGACATTTACCGGCTTGATGTGTATAATTTCGACCAGGGGAGAACAATCCTGTCCTGGGTTATGGGTGCAGTCGGGGGGTATTTCGCTGCCGGCCTGACAGTCATTATGATAGCTTTATTAGGTATGGCCATCAGCGGAGATTCCTGTCCGTATGTATATGTTAACCAGGGAGATCACTTCGGTTTTGCGGGAGAAATATACAGCGGGGCGGTCTATGCCTCGCTGGAAAGGAACGATTACCTTTACCTGCCGGGATTGGTAGAGGAAAACGGCAATTACCTGCTGAAAATTTCAAACGAACTGGATGAAGTACAGCATACCAACCTGGCAGAGCTCCTGGTAATAGATCACCCGGAAAATTCCAGGGTACTGTTTGACAAATACGGAAATTGTCAGACTGCTGACAACATCATGCCACCCATATCGGCTACCTCACTTTCCGGAGCAGATATTCTGCAGGTGGTGGGTAACAAAGACAGCATCTGTTATTTCGGGATTGACCCGGGTATTGAAATTCCCCTGACCGGCGGTGTCAACCTGACATTTGACCTTCCTCCGGATGTGAACAGCTGCAAACTCTTTATTAATGCCAGGAATTCCATATGGCTTGATCATGTTTTCCATGAATTTCATGGTATGCTTGGTGCTTACCAGGATACCTGGACCAAAAGACAAGACAAAGCAGATCCGCAGAACTTTATTAACTGGGCATTGGAGCAGAAAATACCGCTTTCGGTCTATGTTCAAAACAAGGGGGAATGGAAGTTCTGCGACTATTTCAACCTGGCAGGCCCGATGGCGTTGAAAGAAGATGTACTGGCCCTCGACTTGAGGGATGTTCATGAAAGGCCGTTGAAAATAAAACTCGAGGCAGGAACCAGTTTCTGGGAGATAGATTATGTGGGAATGGACTATTCTACAGATTTTACACCCGTAATTACGACAGTCAGTGTAGAACACGCATTTACTGAAGACCAGGTGAACGTCACCGAATTGCTGAACCGGGTTGATTCAGCCTATTACGTTCAGCCGGAAACAGATAATGTGGCATTGCTCTCTTTCCCGGTCCCGGCTGCCAGGGATGTTGAAAGAACGGTTATTTTGCATTCCAAAGGGTATTACCATATCAACAGGGAATCAGACGGAATTCCCAGAGTGGCCAGGCTCAACAAAATCAGGAAGCCAGGTCAGTTCTCCCTGTATTCAAGGGATTTACTGAAGTCGGAATTGGATAAACTGAAAGTACAAAGTACATTAAGTTTTGTTCAGGGGAGCAATGGGAAAAAGTGAATCAGCCGGCTTTCCAGTGAGAATGAACGGAAAATCCCAAATGGTCAGTGGTTTCAGGCTTTATGTGGTTTGGACCGGAATGATCTTAACCATCATCCGGATAGCTTTGAAAACCAGCAGGAATCCGTATCATGCCCTGTTTTTGCTCAGATCGCTGGTTATAGAAAGGAAATCAATTCATGGGAATGCCGGAAGAAACAAGGCTGTCAAAAGTGATTCAAAATACTATTGGAGTATCAATATACCCGGATGGCCTTCAGAAAAGTTCAATTATTTTATAGCGAACGAATTCAGGCGCATCATCTCTCCGGAAACAGGCGCCCTTCAGACCATGATTTTCTCCATCACCAATGTATGCCCTTTAAATTGCATCCATTGTTATGAATCAGATAACCTTGCCAATAGTAACAGGTTGTCATTGAATGAATTGAAATCTGTAATGGGGAAAATCCATGAGAAGGGCATAAGACACATTCAGTTCAGCGGGGGTGAACCGTTGTGCCGGCTGAATGATATGATTGAATTGATGAAGTATTCCGGGAATTCAACCGATTATTGGGTCAGTACTTCAGGGTTCGGACTCACTCCTGAAGCAGCGGCAAAAATGAAGACGCACGGCATGACAGGAGTGATTATCAGCCTGGACCATTGGGATGAAGACCGTCACAATGCCTTCAGAAATCATGACCGGTCATTTTACTGGGTCAAAGAGGCTGCGAAAAACTGTCATGAAGTGGGGATGATTGTTTGCCTCTCTTTATGTCCGGTCAGAGAATTTGTCACAGAGGAAAATCTGAATAAATATTATCTGCTGGCAAAACAAACCGGCGCAGGTTTTATCCGGATCATGGAACCTATGAAAACAGGCAGATTCAAGGGGAAAGACATTCTGTTCCATGCCAGGGAAGCTGAAATACTTTCAGATTTCATGAATAAATGCAACCGTAATCCGGCCTACGCCCGTTTTCCTGTCATTTTATACGGAGGTTATCATCAGCGGAAAACAGGATGCTACGGGGCAGGGAACAGGTATATGTTTATTGATTCCAACGGGAATTATCATTCCTGTCCGTTTTGCAGGAATATGTTAGGCAATGTAAGGACTGAATCTTTGGATCTTGCCATCACAAAGGCCAGAGGATCAGGTTGTCAATTATTTCACAAGGCCTGAACCCAGGTTAACGTCTGTTTCGCAAAATCGCACAAATGAATCCGGACAGGAAAAATCAGGTTATTGCTGCAGGCTATGTAAGTTATTTGTATCTGTATTTCAGCAGTGCAAAGCTATTGGGATCTGGCAGGGTAAAGGCCACTTCACCTTTCTTACCGGTAGTTGTTTGGAAGGCCTTGCCATTACCCAGCACCGGGGTAAAAATGATTTTTCTTCCAGGTTCCAGCCGGGTTTCCATAAACATTGTATTCTGATCATTGTCTTCTCTGAAAATCAGGAAATATCCGCTTTCTTCCCGGGAAGATTGAAAACCGCACCAGCTCTTCCCGTCAGGTTCATTGCCGACCGGAAAGATCGACCCTGAGTGCAGATCGTGTTGTATTTCGCGGTACTTTTTAATGGCGGATCCCGTTTGAAAAGCTTCCTCCGGAAGATTGGCCAGTTCCATCCAGGCCAGGGGCTGCGCCACCATAGTGATGGCAAAGAGGTAGTCAAAAACGTAGTTTCCGGGGGCAAAACGGTCATTATTGTATTTGCCGGCATTGCGCCATTTGTTCAGGAACTCAATCTGCAATCCCTGCGGCGGCATGAATTGTGACAGCATCCACAGATTCCGGAGGGTCTGGTAGGGATAATAATTGCCCCAGTCGGTGTACCTGTTCTCGAGGAAGAAATTACCGAATTCGTTGAAATAAAAATAGCCTCCCCGGCGCCCGGCGGTAGCATCGAGGTTCAGCACCGCATTCCATTCAGTGGCTTCCATGACCTTATTGTAGAGTTTACGCAGGCGGATTTCCGCTTCTTTGTTGGGGATGTTGGTACCATCAATTTTGAAAGTCCGGATGCCGTAGTTTTTATACAGCCCGATCAGTGCTCCGGCATCCTTCTCCCAGTCCTTAAAGTTATCCTGGATGCTGGGATTGAACCAGAGACAGACCTCGATGCCCAGTTCTTTTCCGCGTTGGATAACGGGATCCAGTCCGCGGGGGAATTTCACCGGATCAGGTTTCCAGTAGTCCGGATTGCTCCAGATGTCTTTGAAAGAGCCGCCATAAGCGGAATTGGCTGATTTGCCGGCCTGCCATCCGTCGTCGATCTGGAAACGGGAGATACCCATTTTGGCAGCCAGTTCCAGTTCGTTCAGGCAGAAAGCCTCATTTACCCGGGTATCCTGTCCCCGGTCTCCCCAGGTATTGAGCATGATCATTTCATCCCTTTCCGGTATCACCGGGCGGATGTTGTGCTGATAATTCCGCAGTGCCTCGTCTCTTTTGTAATCATTCCCTTTATAAACGCCGGTTGTGTAGCCATATCCTTTTATCCACTCATCCGGCACTATATCCAGGCTGTCGATTCCCAATCCCAACAGTTTGAAACTACCGCCCTCTGCCAGAAAGTCGCCATGGGGATAGTGCAGCTGGGTATTTGAATTGGGCGCTTCTTTCAGGATAAAAAATCCCTCTCCGCTTTCCATGTTTTCAGCGAAAAGCAGGTTGCCCCGGTAAAGGGTTGGCTGGCGGTAGGTGATTGCCTCCACCGGGAACACCAGTGTATTAAAGCGGTCGGTGACATCATAAAACTCCACCACTTTCATTTTCCAGTGTTTTCCCGGAAGGGCAAGCTGTTCCATGAAGGGGAGTTTTGAAGCCTCAGTGCTTCTGGTTACTGTTTCAATGTTCTTCTGATCTGCTGCATTTGTCAGGGTGTGGAACCAGCTTTTTGATGCTTTTCCCTTGTAAAACAGTTCTGTGGCGATGGCAGGACAACCGGGGTAAATCTTCACAATTTTCATGATCTGCAGCTCCCCGAGCGTGTACCGGATGGTTGTACGCACATGATTTTTGAACTGGCGGGAGTCCGGAACAAGTTCTGAATGAATTTCGGCATCGGAGGCCTTTTGGCTTTGCGAAGGCAGATAGAGGTCAGCCAGTTTGTTGGTGGTATCCCAGCGGACCCGCTCCGGTTTGTTTTCCAGGCTCAGCGTAATCAGGTTGCCGTTGTTCCATAGCCAGGTTCTTTTTATCAGGCTGTTTTCGATGACCAGGGTGTCGTTTCTGAGTGCCACCCTGCACCCACATGCTGAGAATGAATGGCTGGCCTGACCGGAAACCCATGAAGCACAAATAGTTACGCAAAAGAAGATCAATAATATGCGCATATAGTTCAGTAAATAAGCATTGCTTTTCAAATCGTTATTTCTGTTTCACCCTTCTGCAAATCAAAACAAATATAAGATTCCCAGTTTTCCGAAAAGAAGGTTCCGGATTTTAAGTTTCGGATGTTGGTTACTTTTTGAAGGGGAGTCCCGTTTTTGAGGATGGGGTTTTTCACTGAAGTGTTCATTTTCAGGGTAAAATCAGGTGCGGCAAAAGGGGCCTTCAGTCTGATCTGCCTGTTGTCAAAGGTAATGGTTGTCAGCTCTTTTGCGGCCCAGTAACGCGATATTTCGCTGAGTTTCATCCAGACCAGGTGGCCGTATCTCTGATCCAGCCTGTTTTTGACGGTTTTCAGAATGTTGAACCCTGTTTTTTCACCGTTGCAATAGATGCCTGGCCAGTGACACACCATGATGGCCGGTTCACCGCTTTCAACCACCTCCACCAACCGGCCGGTCTGTAAATCTTCCGTAATGAACAAATCTGCATTGCCGGGTTCCAGCCCGTCCCAGCCGCCAAACCAGTCGCCGGTACACCCGAGGATGGAAACCACACATTTCGGATCGTTGGTGTGGAGGTCCGACGGAAACCGCACCTGAGGAGCCACACTCACTCCTTTTTCGGTGAACAAATCACGGAAATAGTGGGGTATTTCAGCACTGTAAACTTCGCGCACAGCCTGCAGGGTTCCCAATGCCAGGTTGTCCTGGTTGCGGCCGCCATAACCTCCCGGAGTCGTAAGACCTTCACAGGTCAGTCCGGCTTCTTTCAGGATATTCAGTGCATACGCCTGATAGGCAGCCAGTTCATCGGCGCTTTTTTTCTGGCTCCATTCCCAGTTTTCCATGTATTCCGGAGTTGCCTGCGGAAAAGGTTTGCCGGTTTTTATGTCGATCACCCTGGTGTGGCTGACCATTTCGGGATGAATATCCCAGTTGGGGACAATCACCTCACGTACCAGTTTTAAACTCTCTTCCAGTTCGCGTCTGGTCCAGCCCGGAATGAAGCGGTTTACCCAACCGGTGCAGGCCGGGTAGGGGACAATGCTGTACTTCCCTTTCACCCCGTTTCCGGCGCTCCACTCCCCGAATTCGCGTACGAAAGCGTCGGGAATTTCCCGTGGCAGCTTTCGCCAGTCCTGTTTGTACTTGTCCGGGAAAACCTCTGCAAACTGGGGAATGCCAAAATGGGCCATATTCACCAGGGTGGTGGAATCATCAATGATCAGGCTGACCGGAACGCGTTTCCGGGGGTTGACGATTTCGATGTTAACAGGTTTTTTAGCTGTAAAAGCAAGTTCCGGGGAAACGGCGACCGCAGCAGCGCCGGTGGCAGCGGTTTTCAGGAAGGTGCGACGGCTGAATTCCATGATGATGTTGTTTTAACAGAACGAATATACGAAAGACTTGCACTCATCCGGTTCAGAAACATCAACCTTGTATACCATTATTCAGAAATGATCCTGTGATAGTTGTTTTCACCGGTCGGGTTTCAGCTTTTACAGAAGAAGTGCCCTGCTTCACAGAATTCCACCAGAAAAGGGTAAAAAATCACGCAACGTTTTTTCCCTGTATGGGTCTTTAAGGTGTTGACATTCAGGATAAAAACGGAATGTGGCGTGTAAAAGCAAGTGTCATGAAAAAGATCATGTTTATCGTTTGCCTGTTGGTTCCGGTTCACGCATTGACCGGGCAGGAGCTGTTTAACAGGACTTTTGGCGGCGCTGAAAATGATTTTGGTTATGCCGCTGTTCAAACTGCCGATGGGGGGTATATTGTTTGCGGTCAAACGGATTCTTATGGCTTAGGGACCAATCTGAAACCCGACTTATGGATCATTAAACTCGGATCCAAAGGTAACAAGGAGTGGGATAAAACATACGGGGGCGGGGAGTCGGACATTGCCTTTGCCATTCGGCAAACAGCCGACCTTGGCTACATCGTGGCAGGTACCACCTCTTCCTTCGGAAAGGGTTACCCTTCCATCTGGATCCTTAAGCTGGATACAAAAGGGGATTCGGTGTGGTCTGCCTGGTTTGAAGGTTCCATGGTTTCAACGGCCCGTTCTGTGGTACAAACAAATGACGGGGGTTACCTTGTTTCCGGGAGCGGGAAAGAAAACATCCTCAAGCTGGATAAAAACGGGAAGCGGGAATGGGGGAAAAAGCTGGGCTGGGTGTTGTATGACATCAAAACTACCGCCGATGGCGGGTATATCGCCGTTGGAGATACCATTCTTAAACCCCAGAACTGGGATTATATACCAGCTTTGACAGTTTTTAAACTGGACAGGGAAGGAAACAAGGAATGGAGCAATCCGCTGGGCAACCGGTTCACGGGAAGTGCGTTTTCCGTTCAGCAAACCAGCGACGGCGGGTATGTGTTTTCCGGAGACAGCATTGCAGAGAAGTCGGCTTATGACCATTCGCATTATGCGATGGTAGTGAAACTGGACAAACAGGGGAAGATTACCTGGAAATATTTCGGACCGGAATACTCTGCTGCTCAGAGCATTTACCAGACAGATGACGGAGGATATGCCTCGGCAGGGAACAGCCTTGATGCAGATCATGGCCTGAATGTACTGGTATTCAAACTGGATGGCACGGGGAAAGGAAAGTGGCAGAAATCATACGGAAACGACACGAAATGGGAATATGCCTCATCCATCCTGCAAACCTCCGATAAAGGCTTTATTGTTTCAGGGCAAACCGAATCGGCCGGTGCCGGGCGCTATGATATCTGGGTATTGAAACTGGATGGAACCGGGAACCTTGAGCCCACCGGCATACCGGAACCATCAGAAAAAACTTCAGGAAGAGCGCTGTTTGTGCAGAATTATCCCAATCCGTGCAACCGGTACACCACTTTTACCTTCACTCTTCCAGAACCTGAATTTGTCTTGCTGCATGTTTATGATATTTCCGGAAGGAACACAGAAACAAAAGTTTGCGGATTTTTTCCGCGCGGTGAATCCAGTGTGGTCTGGCACAACAGAAATCAGACTGCTGGGACCCGGCTGTTTCATCTGAAGGCCGGGAAGTGGTCTGGAACAGGGCGTTTTATTGTAAAATAACAGGATGCCGATGACAGATGTAATATCGGTATTTTGCAGGCAACAGATCCCTCTCCCGCTGCGCGGGATCGGAATGACAAGTGTATGTGAAACAGAGGGAAGCGGGACCGGGCGGAAAAGTATTCTGTTGGACCAGTGTTTTTCAACCGCCCGGCCCCGCTCCCCATTATAACCACCACCCTTGTCATCCCGAAGCCCCGCGCGCGAAGGAGTGAGGGAGGCAGGGGTGAGGGATCTGCTGCTACTCAGTGGAAACGATCCGCCCGGCCCGCTTCCTTTTCCTGAACACCTTGTAAAACAGAACCCTGTGCGGGCAGAATAGCAGGGCAGAAGGAGTATGGGTTTAAAAACTGGATCAGTAAAAGAAAATGAGAATTCCTGAGAAAATATATTTGAATATCCTGACTGGTTTTTTCATTTTACTAATTTGTTTTTGGTGTAAGAAAAGCAAATGTGTAAAAATGAAATTATTGACGGAAATAACTAATTTAGCCTGGGTGAAACAAATTGATCAGAAATGAAATCGGGAAAAACTTTTTTAGCGGGATTACTGGCCGGAGCGGCGATAGGGGGGATTCTGGCCCTGCTTTTTGCTCCGCAGAGCGGCAGGGAAACACGGGAACAACTGAGGCAAAAAATGGCAGAACTTGAAAAAGAAATTGATTCCTTCAAAGAAAACGCCTCCGGGAAGGCCGGAAACATCAGTAAGACCATAGCCGAAAGACTGGCTGAATTGAAACGTGAAATTGATGAATTAACCGGCGCCGCCGGATAAATCCCGTGAATGATGATAGAGGATGTAAACCAAATCAAAAAAGATCTCCTGGAGTATCTCGATATCAGGCTGGACCAGATCAGGCTCCATACCGCGGAAGGCCTTTCCAGGTTTTTCAGCCGGATACTGATCATTGCCATCATTGGCTACCTTCTTTTTTTTATATTGCTGTGCCTCTCGTTTGCGGCTGCATTCCTGATCGGATCTCTTCTGGATTCCAATCAACTGGGTTTTTTAATGGTGGCACTTTTTTATGCCCTGATATTGACAGTGTTTATCATCTTTAAGAAGCAAATCATTGAAAAACCGGTCATTAAAGCATTCGTACAACTTCTCTTTCCAAAATTCACAGAGGATGAAAAGCAGGAATAGTCACCATCCGGATATTACTTCTTTCAGCGATTTCGCTGTGGAAAAGCAGCGACTTATTTACCGCAGGAAACTGGCTGAAACAAAACTGAACCTGAATTTTCATTCCATTGGAAGGCTGTTCTCTTTTTCAAATATTTTCCATACCATTAGCAGAAAGGTTGTTTTACCACAGATTTCGAATCTTCTCGGAATATTGATTGACCGGATGGAGAAAAAAGGCACTTCCGGGAAAGGACCGGAAACCAGTGATAAAACCCTGTAATTAATTGTCTTCCGGAAAATGTTTTGCTTTATATTATGAATGCTTTTATCACTGCCTTTGATGCTGTTCTTCCCCTTTTCCTGATCATCCTCGTGGGAATTCTGGTTTCCCGGGCGAAAATAGCTACCGAAGATTGGGTGGAGATCCTGAACCGCTTTGCCCTCTGGATTGGTTTCCCCGCCCTGGTGATCACCCTTCTCGCCCGCACTGATCTTTCCGGAGGGCACTACAACCGGATGATTGTTGTCAACTCAGCCTATTTTGTGTTCTGCACGCTGCTGGCTTTTCCTTACAGCCGCCTGTTCCGGTTTTCGCGTCTCCGAAGGCGTACTTTTTTTCTGATTCTGGCTTACGGGAACATTACCTATCTCGGGATTCCCGTGCTGCAATCGGTGATGGGGGAGGAAGGCCTGCACTCAGGCGCAATTCTTTCATCAGTTTATGTATTCTGGCTCCTCACCCTGGGACTCTTCCTGGTGGAGACCGGTGACGAAAAACCATTTCATCCCGGAGAACTGGGTCTTAAACTGCTGACGAACCCTTTGCTTTTGTCAGTGATCGCGGGCCTGTTTTTGTCGGTTACCGGATTTAAACTCCCGGAGATTTTCAACCGCTCTCTTTCCATTCTTGCCCCGTCGGTCACCCCCATTGTTCTTTTCTCCCTCGGCATTTTCATGGGTTTCCAGAAAATCGGACCTTTAAGGGAGTGGGGCCATGTCTTCCTTTTTTCTCTGGTGATCATGTTGTTGTTACCTGGAATTTTTTGTCTGGTGGCGAAATATACCGGATGGCTCGGGGGTTTGGAACTGAAAGCGAGCATCCTGGAAGCAGCCATGCCGGTGGGCCTTACCCCTTATGCCCTGGTGCAGCAATACCGTCTGGATACAGCCTTTACCTCCCGGGTTGTACTTCTCTCCACCACGCTTTCGTTGATTCTTATCCCGCTTTGGATTGTTTTACTGGGGTAATGCAACGGGCAACTTTCCTTTTGAAAATTGATAAAAACCATGTTTTTTGAATTTTTTACTGATTAATTTTGTCAGCCGAAATATTCAGTCAGTTCATTATTCGATTTTTCAAAGCATTATGGGCAGAAAACTACTTATCAGAGACGTGACCCTGCGGGATGGTCAGCAATCACTATTCGCCACAAGGATGAAGCAGGAACATATTGACAGGGTTTTACCTTTGTATAAGGAAACCGGTTTTTATGCTGTGGAAGTATGGGGCGGGGCAGTACCTGATTCCATCATGCGTTACCTGAACGAAGATCCATGGTACAGACTGGAGAAAATCAAAGCAGAGATTGGTGATAGCTGTCATTTGACGGCTTTGTCGCGCGGGAGGAATCTATTCGGATACAATCCCTATCCGGAAGAGGTCATTGAGGGATTTAACAGGAATGCAGTCCGGTCAGGGATTTCTATCATGCGGATCTTTGATGCACTGAACGATACCAACAACATTCGGTCATCCATAGGGTATGTGAAGGAGAATGGCGGGTTGGCTGATTGCGTGACCTGTTACACCGTTGATCCCAACTTCACCCCGAAAGAACGCTTCATCTCCATGCTCAGGGGGAATCCTCTTCCCAAGAAGATTTTTACGATCAAATATTACGTGAACATGGCCAGGGAACTGGAAGCCATGGGAGCCGACATGATCACCCTGAAGGATATGGCCGGGTTGGTCCCTCCCCGCAGGGTCGGGAAAATCATCAGGGCTTATAAGGAAAATGTATCCATTCCGGTCGATTTCCACACCCATTGTACCCCTGGTTATGGGTTTGCATCTGCCCTGATGGCCATCGTAAACGGGGTTGACATCCTCGACACAGCCATCATGAATTTTGCCGGCGGACCGGCTGCTCCGGCGTTTGAACTGATCCAGATCTGCTGCAACAAAATGGGGATCGAAACTGGGGTCAACCTGGATACAGTGGTCAAAATCAATCACCTCCTTAGGGATATCAGGAAAGAAATGGCCGACATCGACAGCTACAAAATATTCCCTGTTGAATTTGACATCACCAAAGACCAATTGCCCGAACAAATTGATCACTATTTTGATGAAGCAATCCGCTTTGCGCGGGAAGATGATGAAGACAAACTGATGAAAGTCTGTGGGAAAATTGAGAAATATTTCAATTTCCCGGAACCGGATGAGAAAGTCAAAATGGCCGAGGTACCCGGGGGGATGTACACCAATATGTTGGCCCAGCTTAAGCAGTATAAATGCGAAGATCTTTTGCCCCGAGTGCTGGAAGTGATTCCCACCGTTCGCATGGCCTGCGGATGTCCGCCTTTGGTGACCCCAACCAGCCAGATCGTTGGTGTTCAAGCTGTTAACTGTGTAATTGATGAAAAGAACGGAAAGCCATTCTATACAAATTCTTCCATTCAGTTCGTCAATCTCGTGAAAGGTTCCTACGGGAAAACACCTATTCCGGTTGACCCTGATTTCCGTGAGCAAATTGCCGGAACAAGGGAAGAGATTCCCTATGATACATCTGAATATCAGAAACAACCCAACCCCTCCTATCCGAAATATGGAGAAGATGTGCGGCTGGCTTCAGGAGAAAAGGATGAATTACTGCTGGAACTTTTCCCCAATGTTGCAACAAAATTCCTGAACGACCGGGTAGAACGCATCTATGGTACAGCATTCCGGCAAAAAGAACTGGAAGAACAAAGGGCTTTGGAAGAAGAGAAACGGAAGTACGATTCACTGACTGACGAAGAGAAACAAGCGTTGCTGATTGAAGGGTTATACCATTGGTGCTGACAAACAGGGGAATAACGCTTTAGAATACCAATTCCGGAGGTTTGACGCATAGATCAATCCTCCATCATTCTAAAAATCGCGATAATCCTGGTTGTGACATTCCACAATGGCGATGCATTCCGCTTCAAACAGCCAGCCCTGGCGGCAGATGGGGGCTATCACCACTATCGTTGGAATTCCCTGGAAGTGGTTCTCCAGGTAGGCATGAACCGTTGAACTGTCGGCCATATCGCGCAGATAGACAATCATCGAGGAGAGATCGCTGAAAGAGGCTCCGGCTTCTGCCAGTAATACTTCCATATTCTCAAACACCCTGCGCATCTGGCCTTCAATGTTACGCTCATGGAGAACCTGTCCGTAATGGTCAATGCTGGCTGTTCCGGATATGAAGATGTGCCGCCGGTCTCCGTAATCAATGGCCGTTCCGCGTTCAAATGACACGCCGTAAGTATGGGTCGGACTCAGGTGCGAATTGCCCTTCAGATAAGTGATTTGAGCGGGTTCCAGCCCTCCGACGGCCCAGGCATCCATGGCTGCCATGTTTAGCCTGTCAGCAGTCCGGCCTTCAATGCCGGTGCTGGCAATGAAGTGGCTCTCCTGAGTCAATCCTTCCTGCCGGAATACCTCGTTTCTTGCTTTCACCATACCGGCGTAATTGTTGTCAATATCACGGACATAAATCCAGGTTCGGAGACAGTCAGCCTCCAGGGTCATATGGTTGCGTTTCAGAATTCCAAGGAAATTGGCAAATATGTCCCTGGTTTGATTATACGAATCTAACCCATCCGAGGAAGTCAGGGTAGTGGTGAAAAGACGCTGATAACCATTGTGATCAAACCTTATATAATTTTGAGAAGCCTGAATCACAGCCTGCGCGTTCAAGAAATTCACCAGATATACCCAGGCCGTCATTTTATTTCCCCGTGCCGGGGGCTGTTGGATAACAGACCAGGAAGGCCCGGATTCCCTGTCGGTTCCGGGAAGAATTTCTTCTGTCTGATTGGCAATATCGCTGACGAAAAGACGCTTAAAAACCACCCTTACCTGCTCCGGATTTATTTTTCCGACAAATTCTGAAATGGCCTGATCAATTTGTGTGTACTGGTCTTTGGCAGAACCTTCCGGTGCCGGAATGATCGCCAGATGATATTCATCAGCGAATTTGTGCTGAAAGTGAGAATAAGAAATTCTGGTACGACCGGCTGTTATGTATTGATCAAAAAGCATATCAAAAACAAAGCGCCGAAACTACTGAAAATTTGCCACTGTACGAAAAGGATAAACCAAATACCGGTTTTGCTTTACCGATCCGGGAACACTGAATACGATTCCGGACAGAAAACAAAAGGCCGGAACATCAGCTCCGGCCTTCATCAAACCTGGTTAAATCAAAACTACCTATTTCTGTTCCCAATTGGCTAATTCTGCCATCCATTCTTCCATTCCGGGCATGTCGTTGTGGGCGATGGTTGTGTTGTCACAGGAACTTTCCTGCTCCCAGCTTTCGCAACCGGCGATCCATTCTTCCAGCGACACAATTCTGGTGGCCATCGGAGCAGCTGTCACACTTTGTCCTTCCTGTTCCCAGTTGTTACGGCTGCTTACCCATTCTTCCAGCATGGCAGGCTCCTGAAGGACATTGGTATGGAGCATCTCCGTTCCTTCCTGTTCCCAGCTTTCCCTGGCATAAATCCATTCTTCCAGGGAAATGGACATAGCCTGGTACGTGTTGGCACTGCTTCCGTTTACTGTAATGTTTTCATGGCTTGAGGCAGCGGATGTTTGCAACCCTTTATGTTGAGCGGCATTGGTCATCGTTGCGGTTGCTAAAAGTACCATCCCTGTCAGTGTTAAAATTCTTGTTTTCATGTTATTCTGTTTTTTTTGTTTTCAATTTTCTGTTTCTGTTTTCACACTAATAAGACTGTAAGACGGTACAAATGTTACATATAAAAACGCTCAGAATCAGTGGTTTCAGATGGAGAGAACTATTTTGCCGACGGATTGGCAAAAGTTACCGGCGAATGGTGGTAATTTTTTTTTACTTCGGATGCAAAAATCACGAGACTTCAGGCAGTAGATGATCGTGATGCCCGGAATTGTTACTTTTACAATTCCGGATCATTGAAACTTCAATATGATGTATAGGTTTTGCTTTTTACTATTGTTTGTAGCGTACCTGGTTACAGGTCAGTCCATTCTTGTTTCAGGTCAGAACGGATTGCCGCATAAAACGATTCAACAAGGGTCAACCTTGCCAGGGAAACTGGCGGCTAAGCTTTGGGAAGCCAGGGCCGACAGCAGCACGGATGCCTTTCTCCGGAATTACTGGAATAAAGAGGAAAACTATTTTAACTATGGAAGCAAGGGAAGCAAAACTGATTTTCATTACTGGCCTCAGGCCCATGCCCTTGACTTGCTGGTTGATGAATTTAACCGTACCGCCGACACTACTTTGTACCGCTTTTTCCATGACTGGAAGAAGGGCGTCCCTCTAAAGAACGGCGGTTCTTTTTCCAACCGGTATATAGATGATATGGAGTGGAATGCTCTGGCTATGCTGCGGGCATACCGCATCACCGGAGATGAAGGATTCTCCCTGGCTGCCGCAGGACTATGGGAGGAAATAAAAAGCGGCTGGAATGATCATGCCGGGGGAGGCATTATGTGGGAAAAAGAAGACAAACACGGAAAGAATGCCTGTTCCAACGGTCCGGCTGCACTCCTGGCTACCCGTCTGTTCCGGCTGAACCATAATCCGGCTGATCTCGAATGGGCGAAAAAAATATACAACTGGCAGCGGAGAACCTTATTTGACAGTACCACGGGTGCCGTCTGGGACAACATCAAAGAGAAGGAGGGGAGCCTGACCATCAACAGGAAGTGGATTTTTACCTATAACCAGGGCACCTTTCTGGGTGCAGCCACTGAATTGTTTGAACTTACCGGTGATTCAGCCTATCTTGAGGATGCGATCCTTGCAGCAGACTATACTTTGAAATACCTGGTTACCCCCGATGGTCTGCTGAAGAGCGAAGGAAACGGAGATGGCGGATTGTTCAAGGGAATTTTTGTAAGGTACCTGCTTCGCCTTACCCTGAACCATGCTTTGCCCCCAGAAAACAAAAAGCAGTACACGGATTTTCTGCTTTTCAATGCAAACACATTATGGTCGAAGGGAACACGCCGGAGTGACCTGCTCTACGGCTCTTCCTGGAATACCCCTCCCGGAGAAACCGCTGACCTGACGGTAGCTTTAAGCGGGGCGATGCTGTTAGAGTCGCTGGCTGTTCTGGAAAAGGAAGGCTATTTGCGGGCTTCGGAAACCAACAACTGGCCGGAATGGTCGGGGAATCCCCTTTTCCCCGGCTGGTATGCCGATCCGGAAGCCATAATATACGGGGATCGTTATTGGATCTATCCTACGTTTTCTGCGGAGTATGAAAAGCAGGTCCGGTTTGACTGTTTCTCATCTCCTGATCTGGTGCATTGGGAGAAACATGAAAATATCCTGGATACGGCAGATGTCCGTTGGGCCCGCCGGGCTATGTGGGCGCCCGGAGTTCTGGAAAAAGACGGGAAGTATTACCTGTTTTTTGCCGCCAATGATGTGCATGAAGGAGAGACAGGAGGCATAGGCGTGTCTGTGGCTGACCGTCCGGAAGGCCCTTACCGGGATCTTACCGGAAAACCCCTGATCAATCAGATCATCAATGGCGCCCAGCCGATCGACCAGTTTGTGTTCCGCGATACAGACGGAAGCTATTATATGATTTACGGCGGCTGGCGGCATTGCAATGTGGTCAGGCTGAACGACACCTTTACCGGTCTTGTGCCTTTGCCCGGCGGGGATTTATTCAGGGAAATGACCCCGGAAGGCTATGTGGAAGGCCCGGTCATGTTCCGGAGAAACGGGAAATATTACTTCATGTGGTCGGAAGGAGGGTGGACCGGACCCAACTACAAGGTGGCCTATGCCATCTCCGGCAATATGTTTGGTCCATGGAAAAGAATTGGCACCATACTTCAGCAAAACCGGGATGTGGCGACAGGAGCAGGACACCATTCCGTAGTGAATATTCCGGGCACCGACGAGTGGTACATCATTTACCACAGGAGGCCCCTCTCCGAAACCTCAGCCCACCACAGGGTAACCTGTATCGACCGGATGGAGTTTGATGACAAGGGGTTCATCCTGCCCGTGGAAATTACATTTGAAGGTGTCACCTCCAGATCCCTCGACAGATAATTTTTGAATTTACGGAGGAAGATTAACGATCAAGCGAAATAATCAGTAGCTTTGTCCTGACATTTGCAGGTGCTTCCATCCATCTTCCGATGGGTTGAGGTGAAAAGGGAATCCCGTGCGAGACGGGAGCTGTACCCGCAGCTGTAAGTCCTTACTATGTTTTTGCACTCCCCGCCACTGTCCCGACTGGTCGGGATGGGAAGGCAGCCAAAAACAGGACCAGCCAGAAGACCTGCCTGCAGATAGATCGTAGCTTTCGGGTGAAAGGCAAAGAGCAGCAGCATTTTTTCCTGTTCCTTTTTGTTTGGGTTACGGTTGAATCGTTCGATTGCTATTCAGTACAGCTGATCAGGCAAAGAAACTGTTGATTTAATCGTTTGTCTATCATGTATTTTGTTTTTTTCAGGCGGAAGGGGCTGTTCCTTATGTTTCTGCTCACTGGCGGAGGCGGGGTTTTGGCGCAAACCATGACCGATACGGTTTTCATCGTCCCTGATGTGGTGGTAACGGCCTCCAGAAATCAGTATTTCGGGAATGACATTCGGACGGATACCTTTTCTGCCGGGGAGTTGCGTTCCTGGAGCGGTGAGTCGCTAGGTCGCTTTTTATCCGGGAATACCGCATTGAACATTAAAGCATACGGCGCCGGAGGAGCGCTCTCCAGTCTGGCCCTGCGGGGTACCACCAGCAGTCATGTCCAGGTGAACTGGAATGGTTTCCCCATCAATTCCGTAACCCTTGGGTCAACCGATTTTTCGATGATCCCGGCTGCCGGGTTCAGCCAGGTTTCCCTGGTTTACGGGGCATCAGGCGCTTTGTACGGAAGCGGAACCTTTGGAGGGGCGGTCAATCTCGACAGCGGGTTGAAACCTGGAAAGGCTTACAGGGGGTCAGCCTCTCTGAGCTATCATTCGCTGAAGAGCCTGTCCGGAAGCCTTTCCTATCAAACCGGAAATGAGCGGGCAGCTTGTTCCGTTAATGCCTGGGGGGCTTTTTCCGGAAATGAATTTTCCTATTTTGACTACATCCGGCAGCAGAAACGGACCCAAAACGACGGAGACTGGCAGGATGCAGGCCTTATCCAGCACGCTGCATTCCGGCTCGGCAGGAAATCGAAGCTGGAGACAGGAGCCTGGATTCAGGCCAAAACTTTTCAGATCCCTTCCCGCATTGGTTCTACCACCTTTGAGTTTCAAAAAGACAGGAGCCTGCGGTTTTATTCGGCTTTTCAGACGCATGGAGATCAGTGGGGATTGCAGGTGAAAGCAGCCAGGTTCAGTGACCATCAGGAATATTGGCAGAAACCTTCAGCACAGACAACCGTCAGAAGCATCGAATCGGTTATTTCGTCGGTGCAGTGGTATGGCGATGCGGAATTCAGGTACTTTTTCCTTCCCTGTTTTTCTGTGGACGCCGGTTTAACCACCACCTTGCTTTCGGCGGATGTTTCCGCATACGGCGAAGAGAAAACAGAAAGGGGAATAGCCTTTTTTGCAGGGGCTAAATATTCCGGGAGCAGGATTACACTTCAGTCGGCATTTAGACGGGATTTCAACAGCCATTATACTTCCGGGATCCTGCCTTCGGGCGGGGTATTCTGGAAGGTTATTCCCGGAATATGGACATTGCGGGCCAACATCTCCGGAAAATTCCGCAAACCAACCTTCAACGATCTTTACTGGATTCCGGGCGGAAACACTGCGCTCCACCCGGAAAAAGGTTACTCACTGGAAACCGGAACGGTTGTAAGCCTGATCAGTACCCGGAAAATCACCCTGTCGGTGGATGAAAGTGTTTATTTTTCCCGGATCAGGGACATGATTGTCTGGCAACCGGCAGGCATTTACTGGGAAGCCGGTAATTTCCAGCAGGTCCGGGCATTGGGACTGGAAAGCAAACTGATGTTTGATGCACTTTTTCCGGGATCTTCTTTTCACTCTTCGGTGATGGTGACCCTGAACCGTTCCTTGTATCACTCAACTTCCGGAGCGGAAAAAGTAATGCTCTATTCACCCAGGGTAATCACAGCCTGGGAAAACCGCTTTGAAACCGGGATCTGGACCTTCTCCCTGTGGCATCACTTTACTGCCGACCGTTTTTACGACGACAATGCCCTGCTTTCACCCTTTCAGACGGTGGATGTTCAAGCAGGTGTCAATATTCCCGCCGGCAAACAGCTGCTGAATGTGCAACTTGCCCTTTATAACCTCAACGGTACCGCCTATGAACTGATCAGGCTATATCCGATGCCCGGGCGATATTGGTCGGTGAAAATGAATTGGTTATTTTGAATTACCTAAAACAAAATCAAAACTTTTAAGTTATGACAACTGATTATCTGAAAGTTCTGCTGGTTACCCTGACTGCCATGACAGTATTGATGACTTCCTGTGAGGAAATGGACAATGAGCCGGAAATTACCGCTAAGAATCTCAAAGGGATTTTTGTGGTTTGTGAAGGCAGTTTCGGGAAAGCAAACGGGGATATTTCCTTCCGGAGTTCCGGAACCTTTCAAACTGTAAAGAACTTGTTTTCCACTGTCAATGGCCATCCTTTGGGGGATGTTGTACAATCGTTTGAAATAGTGGATACCCTGGGGTTTATAGCCGTGAACAACTCCCAGAAGATTACCGTGGTGAATTTGAAGGACTTTAAAACCATCAGGTCGATAACCGGGTTTTCCTATCCCCGCAGCATGGTACGTGCAGATAAAAATTCGATATATGTTTCAAACGGTAATGGGTATTCAGGGAATTACATTTACAAAATTGACCTGAAAACCCTCACCAAAACTGATTCATTGCCGGTAGCCACCGGACCGGAGAAGCTGATTGCCGTTAATTCCCGGGTTTATGCCGCTATTGCCGGGGGTTGGAACAATGATGGGAAAACAGTACTGGAAATTGATCCGGCGACTTTCAAAGTAGTACATACCTTTGCAGTAGCATCAGTCCCGATCGATCTGGCTGCTGATAAGAATAATAATGTGTGGGTTTACTGTAAGGGGGAAGCCAAATACGATGCCAGCTGGAATGTCACCTACAGCAAAATGGGGATATGCAGAATCAACAGTTCCACAAAAGAAGTAACCACTTTTCCCCTTTCCTCCATGAGTGCTTCAGGATTGAATAACCTTGCTGTGAGCAAAGATGGCGCTACGGTTTATTATCTGAATGACGGTCTCTTTGCCATGCCCGTGAACAGCGCAGCACTCCCAACCACCAAATTGGTTAATGCCCTTTTTTATGGCATGGATACTGATCCACAGAGCGGCAATATCGTTTGCCTGGATGCAATTGCCTCCAAAGCAGTGGTATATGACGCATCAGGAACAGAACAGTATAGTTTTGAAACGGCCACCTACCCGAATTCCGTTATTTTCAGCTATTAGAAAACCTCGGGGAATTTCCATCAAAATAAAAAAGGCCGGATCAGTAAAATCCGGCCTTCAAACCAATTTAAATCAAAACTACCTTATCTCTGTTCCCAGTTTTCTGTACTGGTGATCCATTCATTTAAAACAGAAGCCTGTCCGCAGTGATTTTCACTGATCGCGGGTTCTTCTCCCTGTTCCCAGGTGTCCAGTGCATTCATCCAATCCTGGAAATTCACTGTATTTTCCAAAACTTCTGTTTCCGGCGCTTGTCCTTCCTGTTCCCAGTTGTCCAGGTTGTCCATCCAGCTTTCCATGCTGATGGAAGCAAGGCCTGAATTATAGCTGTCAACGGCAGTAACTTGTGATACATTGTTCTCATGGCTTGAGGCAGTTGACCCGTGATGAACTGTTTCTGCGGCGAAAGCGGTTGAAGCGACTACGAGGAGCAGAACCAGCGTGGATGATAAAATTCTTGTTTTCATATTTTCTGTTTTTTCTGTTTTCAATTTCTGTTATCTGTTTTCTTTTGCATATAAGACAAAATCATGATGCAAATGTTTAATTAAAAATCGCACTGGTGAAGGGGGTTCCGACAGATAACCCGGATTTACCGACAGAACCGGAAGAATTATCGGTGAATGGGAGGAAAAAATTCGAGGCCGGATCAATTAAATATTGCATTTCTCCAGATTTAAGTCTGACCTCCGGAAAATGGGTATACTAATCCCTGACAATCATTATTTTTGAGTCATAGAATTCAAAAATGAAAATCATTTCAATAAACATCGGGACCCCGAGGATAATAAACTGGAATGGAGCAGAGATTATTACCGGTATATACAAGTTTCCGGTTGAGAAACCACTTTTTCTCGGCAAAGAGGGAGTGAACGATGACCATGTTCTTGACACCCGGTATCATGGAGGGAAAGATAAAGCCTGCTACCTGTATTCCCTTGATCACTATGCATACTGGAAACAGCTTTACCCTGAAGCAGACTGGAAGTGGGGAATGTTCGGGGAGAACCTTACTGTGGAAAACATGGATGAATCACGCCTGCTGATCGGCGATATTTTCAGGGTGGGTAAAGCTTTGGTTCAGATTACCCAGCCCAGGCAACCCTGCTATAAACTGGGAGTCAGAATCGGAACCCAGGCTATTGTAAAAGCGTTTTCCCATTCGGATTTTCCCGGAGCGTATGTCCGGATTCTGGAAGAAGGGGAAGTAAATAAAGGTGACTCCATGGAACTTGTGGAAACTTTCCCGGGGGCTCCTTCCCTGACGAGGGTTTTCAATATGCTGTATGCCAAAACATTCGACAAGGAGGAGGTGAGGAAGGTGACGGAGAATACTCACCTGGCTGCCAGTTGCCGGAAGGACCTCGCCAAAAAATGGGGATTGTAACTGAACCAAAATGGAAGTGAATTTTAAGAACATAACCATGAGAAAATTAATCGTTTTTATGGTATTCTTCCTGACCTGCATTTCCGGAGTTCGGGGAGCAAAAACCGATAGTCTGAAATATGTGGATGCATCCCGCTTCCCGGTTATCGGGAAAGGATTTGCAGATACACAGGATCTGTATGATCGTTTGCCAGCCCGTCTGGAAGGCCAAACAAGACCTCCGGTCTGGAACCTGTCCAAAAACTGCAGTGGACTGGCCATCCGGTTCAGGACAAATTCCCCGGTCATTGCCGCCCGTTGGGAGGTTTCCAAAGATGTGACCATGAATCATTTTGCCCCTTCCGGGATCAAGGGTCTCGACCTGTATTGCCTGAGCGGTAAGCTATGGCAATTTGTGAATTCAGCGCGACCGTCGGGCAAAACGACAACTGCCCTGATCATTGATAATATGCCGGGGGAGGAGATGGAATATATGCTTTATCTTCCGCTTTATGAT
>DAIDJX010000015.1 GCA_027451165.1 Prolixibacteraceae bacterium
CCTGTTGTTGATTCGGCATATTGCGGGTAAAGGGGGAGTACGATCACTTTATCAAAACCGACATTTACTATTCTGTCCACCGCCTCTTTAATTCCCGGGTGACCATACCGCATGGCCAGGAAAATTGTTTCGTGCTTTGCCGCAATTTTCTGTAGTTTTCCGGCCAGTTCTGAGGAAGAAGTGATCAATGGTGAGCCCTGGTCAGTCCATAGTCTCCTGTACAAACCGGTCGATTTTCTGACCCGTAAGGGAATGATGATGCCGTTCACCAATAACGTTCTGGCCAGCCAGGGCAAATCAATTACCCGCGGATCATTCAGGAACTGGGTAAGATACCTGTAAACCGGCCATACCTCCGCTTTGTCG
Source organism: Prolixibacteraceae bacterium (assembly GCA_027451165.1). Classification (GTDB taxonomy): domain Bacteria; phylum Bacteroidota; class Bacteroidia; order Bacteroidales; family Prolixibacteraceae; genus UBA1413. The sequence goes on from DAIDJX010000015.1 coordinate 367, forward strand.
GGGCTTCCGACGTTGATCAGCAACAGGGCTGTTTTATTATTCATTGGTTGTTTATTTTATTGCGACGCGGCATGCCGCGTCTCTAACTTATCAGCGGTGATTTTTCCCTGCCGGATACGGTCTGCCATACCGATACCATCCCTGATATTTCCTGCGAGGATCAATCCGGGATAATCCCGCTCCAGGGTCTCTATCGCTTCCAATTTGGCCTGCGATTCCTTACCGTACTGGGGAATGGCATGTTGATACCTGAAGATGCGCAGCAAATCAGGAGAAAAATCAGGCAGCTGCATCATTTCTTTCAGTTCCGGTTCGAGGATGGAAATGATCTTTTCATCAGAAGCTTCGATCATTTCGGGTTTGCGGACACCTCCCATAAAGACCGACAGTAATGCTCCGCCCACCGGCGCCCGGTCGCTCAGGAAGGTGGATGGGAACAGGATACCCAGTATTCCCCTGTTCTCCAGGGAGGGTACCAATCCCCCGAAGGCATTGTTTGCAATCCCCGCCCATTTCCTGAATCCCAGCGATACCTGAACCACCTTTGCATATTCGAGCTTCCCGATGGTTCGCAATTGGGTTAGTGGCAGAAAAGGGAACAACTCAGCCAACACCGGAGCGGGAGTAGTGGAAACGACATGGCTGAAAAACATTCCCCGGACGGAAAATCTATTCTCACCCTTGTATTCCACATCCGTTTTTTCGCAATTGAGCGTAATATTTTCATTGCCCACGGCTTCCGTAAGGGTGTCAATCAGGTTTTCGAGACCCCCCTTCACGGAAAAAATCTCCCGGGTTACTTTCTTTTCCACTTCTGTTTTGGGGATGCGTGCTTTTTTGACAGTTCCGAGGATAAAGCTCCCATAGTCCTGTTCGAGCCGGTACAATTTGGGCAAGGCATAGCGCGTAACCAGTTTATCGGGATCGCCAGAGTAAATCCCCAAAATAAAAGGATCAACGGCATAATCCAGGAAACTTCTGCCCATGCGGCGGATCACCATCTCCTTCAGTGTTTCATCCGGATCCTTTCCCGGCTTGCGGAAAGGTTCGCCCAATAGCCTGATTTTATCCCGGAAGGTAAACAAAGGGGTGGTTACTCCGGAAGCAAGGCCCGATGGAAGTGGTACCCATTTACCTGATTTCCAGATCCATCTCGCTTTTGCTGATTCCCGGGCAATCTCCGGAAGGATCTGCAGGTCGCTGAACAATTCCACGGCCTCGGGATGCGACAATACCCCGGTATTGGGCCCGGATTCAAAAATGAAGCCTTCCTCATACCGGGTGTGAATAACACCACCTGTTCTGCCGGCCTTCTCAAAAACATGAAAGGGTATCCCGGCTTTTTTCAGGTAAAAGGCGGTAGTCAAGCCGGTCAAACCGGCGCCGATAATGGCTACTTTTGTTTCTGTTGAATTTTTCATTTCAGATGGCTTTGGAAAAGGCGCCGGCAGTTGTCCGGAATCCCGGGTCAAAGGCGGCAGCAATGTTTCTGATAAAAAACCGTCCGGTTTCTGTGAGTTCCACCTCTTCCGGGGTAAACCGGAGCAAACCGTCGGCAGCAAATTCCTCCAAAATGTGTTCATTACAGGACACCAGCGATTTTATTTCATCCTCCGGAAGGCCAAGTTCCCGTGAAGCGAGTTCCCAGGAAAGGTAATTGTTACACATGATTTCAGTGATCACATGCCGGATTACCTTTTCATTTCCGCTGAGGGCATAACCCTTTTCCACCGGAAAAACTCTTTTACTGACCTGATCCAGGTAAAATTCCATATTCCTGGTGTTCTGGATATAAGCGCTTTCCAGTTGTGAAATGCCCGTAATTCCGGCAGCGTAAACCTGTCCGGTTGTTTCGCGGGTGCAGTAGCCCTGAAAGTTCCGGTGCAGGGTTCTGTTTTGCAGCGCCACACTGAGCTCGTCATCAGGCCGGGCATAGTGATCCAGCCCGATCGGGAGGTAGCCAGCCTCTTTCATAATCCTGTATCCGGTGAGGAACATATCCAGTTTGACGGAAGGATCCGGAAGCCCCTTCTTTTCAAGTATTTTCTGCGCTTTTTTGATCCAGGGCACATGGGCATAGGAAAAGGTGACCAGCCGGTCGGGGGATATGGAAACAGCTTTTTCCAGCGTGCGGGCAAATGAGGCCTCAGTCTGTCCCGGAAGTCCGTACATAAAGTCAAAATTGAGACCGATATTCCCCAGGCTGCGGATGATCCGGGTCAGTTCATCCACCGGAATGACAGGGGCATCGCGATTGACGGTCTTCAATACTTCCGGATCAAAATCCTGTATCCCCAGGCTGATCCGGTTAAAACCAGCCTTATGAAGGCTGGTCAGGTAGCGTTCATCCAACAGGGCGGGATGACATTCGATGGCTGTTTCGGCCTTTTCAGAAAGAGAAAAGTTGTCCTTCACCATGGCCATGATCTGTGCAATCATTTCCACAGGAAGGGCATTGGGGGTTCCGCCTCCGAAATGAACCTGGGTAACCTGTCGTTCATTGGCCAATTGACTGCTGATCATGACAATCTCACGGCCCAGCGCTTCCACATACCGGCCATAAAGATCCCTGTTTCCCGTGAAATAGGTATTACAACCGCAATAGTGACACAACCTGGTACAGAAGGGAATATGAAAGTACAGGGAAATGTTCCCTGGTTTTTCCGTATTGGAAGCTGTAAAAGCCCTGGCAGCCTGCTCCGGTGTAAAGTCAGCGCTAAAGGAAGTAGCAGGTGGATAACTGGTGTAACGGGGCACCGGCTGGTTGTACTTTTCAATCAGGTGTTGTGGTATTTTCATTACCGGAATAAATTTCAGGTTTAAAAATGAAGGGGATCAGACTCAGGAGCAGGACGCCCAGTCCGATTTCAAGGAAAAACAGTCCGCGATAAGAAAGGGCATCTGCAATTTTTCCGCTCCCTATGGCCATAATAAGGCTGCTGAGGTGGGTGATCACAATCTGGATAGTAAAATCGGTGCCTTCTTTTCTTCCCCTGACCATTTTCATGCTGAGGGTGTAGATAAAGACCGATGACATACCGTAAGCGCTCCAAAGAAGTGCTATACCGGTGTAAATCAGGTAAGCCGGGTGGGTAGTGTAGGTAAGAAAGGTAAAGAAAACCGCAGCTGTCAGGTTAACGACAGGGAAGATCCATACGGATTTTACCAGACCAATCTTCCTGATCAGTAATCCGGCCGGTATGGCCATCAGGGCGCCACAGGCAGTACCGAAGATTCCGGAGATAAAACCGATCTGTTTGATGTTATATCCCAGGTCTACCAGGTAAGGTTTCACCATGGTTAATATTCCGATAATTCCGGAATAAAAGAGAAAGAGCAGCAGCACATGACCGGCTGTGTTTTTCTGCCGGAAGAAGGAAATGAACTCAAAAGGAGAGAAAGTTGTCCCGGACTTAACCACACGGGGAGTCTCCTTCGTTTTGGCCAATATTACCGGTATCAATGCCAGCAGGACAAAACCAGCCAGGCAGAAAAGCAGATTCTGCCAGCCCCAGAAATGGTAAACCACCAGTAAGATTCCGCTTCCTGTCATGGTACCCAGAAAACTTCCGGCTGATTGCATGCTGTTGCCGAGACTCCGTTCCTTTTCCTTCAGGATAAGGATGGCATAAGCATCAGTGGCGATATCCTGGGTGGCTGAGGCTGCGAATGCTACCAGCATCAACACAACAATGGTGAGGATGTCGGTTTGCAGGTTAAAGAAGCCGATTGATACAATTACGAGGGCATAAAAGAGTTCCGACCCGATGATCCATCTTTTGTATTGCCGGGTGCCCGCGCTGGTTTTGTCCACCAGGGGCGCCCAGAACATTTTCAGAATCCAGGGCAGTTTCAACAGCTGAAACAATCCGATAGAGGTCAGCGAATAGTTCTCTGTCCGCATGATCACCGGTACCACCGTGGAAAAGAAACTCATGGGGATTGACTGGGCCAGGTATAGGCTCAGCAGGGTGAAATATTTGGTTATTTCTTTCCGGTTCATGATGGTTGTTTAAAAGGAAGCACGGAGACTAATTCCGAGGCTGACCGGTTTGCCGGGTTGGACATAACTGTTGTTCAAGGCAGTGAAATAGAAGGAATTGTAAGCTGAATCCAGCAGGTTTTTCCCCCAGAGGGTCAGGTCGAATTTCTTTTTCGAAAAAGTTACCCGGCTGCCCAACAAACTGTAAGGATCCTGGAATGCGGTATTGTCTTCATGCCAGTAATGCCTGCCAAATCCCTGGTAAGTGGCATTGACGGCAATCCGGTCAAGGACTTTGCTTTTCAGAAACAGGGTATAGTTGACGCCCAGGCTGGTGGTATACTCCGGTACATAAGGCAGGAAGTTACCGCTGTAATCGAGGGTGGCGCTTCTTTTATATTCGACAAAACGGGCGTCGTTGTAACCCAGGGTTCCCCATACCTCGAAATTGGGAAAAGGAATGTATTTGATGTCCAGTTCCAGCCCCTGACTTTTTGATTTTCCTGCATTTTTCAACATGGAACCCTGTCCGGAAGGTACCGGCTGGTAAATTTGCTGGTTCTTCCAGTTGATGTAAAACAAAGCCATGTTGGTAAACAACCGGCTGTCAAAGAACCTGGCTTTCAATCCTGTTTCGTAATTGATGCTTTGTTCAGGTTGGAATGAACGGTCTTCTTCGCGTTCAAAAGTGGAGTTGAAACCGCCAGCGTTATACCCTTTAGCAATGGTCATGTAGGGCGTAACGCGTTCATTCAGGGTATATTTCATCGCGATCATGGGGAGAAATTCCAGGAAGTTGAGACTGCTTTGCACATCTTCTTTCTGAACTGAATTGCCGGTCAGAATCTGGTAATGCTGATAATCGAGGGTGGCCCTTTCGAAATCAAGTCGGATCCCCCCGGTAATGGCCAGTGAACCGAATTTCAGCGTTGACTGGTGGAAAAGGGCTGCTCCGGAATTGAGGTTATCATACACTTTGGAGACAATGTATTCGCCGGGTAGTTTCATTTGAGCCTGGAGGACTTTGCCGTAATGAACGTCGACTGTTTTCCCGGCGGACTGGAAAAATCCGAAAAGGCCGCAGAGCCATTCATACCGGTCATCATCATACGACTGAAAATTAATCTCCTGGGCCAGCATGTGCTGATTCTGGACCTGATCCACAAAATACATGTCTTTGATGGTGAAGTCCTGGTCAATATCCTGATGATCCTTCATGTATTGGTATCCGGTCACTGCCCTCAGCCTGTACCGTTTCATGGAAATTTCCACATTGAGGCCTGCCGAAAGCATATCCCTGTCATAACTGCTTACATGGTCGTAACGGATGCTGTCGGTAAGCTGCGTGGTTTTGTTGTACAAAGCGTAAGGATAACCACCCTGGTCGCTGGTTTCATATTGAAGGGATGTCTGTATCCGTAGTGCGGAAGTCGGTTTGTACAACAGTTTCATTCTGGCTGAATAACTGTTCATTACATCCACTTTTTGACCGTTGTAAGCATTGGTGTAAAAGCCGCCGTTGTGTAACTGGTTGAAATTAAGAAGGAGACTAAGTATTTCTGTTATGGGCTGGTTATGCAGCAAACTGGTATTGACCTGGGCATAACTTCCGGTAGATATCCTGAAAGCAGTATTTCGTTCTGAAGATGGTTCCGTTGTGAAAATGTTGATTAAACCGCCCATGGTATTTCTGCCATAAAGGGTTCCCTGGGGGCCACGGAGCACTTCAATCCGTTCCAGGTCGAAAAAGTCGAAATTGAATGCTGACTTTTCAAAAAACGGGATATTGTCGAGGTACAAACCCACCGAAGGAGAGTTGATACGTGTTCCGATACCACGGATATAGACCGGAGAAGTCAATTTGGAACCGTAGTCGGGCATGAAGAAGTTGGGAATTACCCCCGAGACCTCAGGGAGCGACCTCACCTGATAATTTTCAATGAGCCTGGAGGGCATCATGGTCGCTGCCGCAGGAATATTGAAAATATTGCTGTTGTATTTGGGAGATTTTACCGTAATCTCATCCAGCCTGTAATTTTTGATGGTATCAGTCTCCACAAGGGGTTGGGCGGACAAACGGGTAAATAAACCAATGGTTATGAATCATAGTATGATGCTTTTTTTCATGATGTACGGATAATTATGCGACAAATGACGAACGGCCGGTATTTCCTCAAATACCAGTTTCCGCGAAAAATAAAAATGAAGGGTGAATTACAGGGAAGGCGGTGGCCTGCTGAAACAACTGTTTCTGGCCAGCTTTTCGACAGGTAGTTCGTCTGTCAGGGCAAAATAATGCCACTTTTCGGGCAGTAAATGCCCGGCTTTGCTTTCAGCATCTGAATAAGCAATTAGTCCCTCTGATTCCTGTGAAAAGGGTACATCCCAGGATGTGACGGGAGTGCAGGTGATGACAACACCGGCTGGCTGTATACCATTTGTGGAGAGTTCAGTTCCGGCAGGTTTACGGGTAAAACCGGTGATGATCACAAAGGAATAGAACAGCACAAGCGCTGCATACGGCAAGTGTGATGTTAAAATTCCGAATGTAAACATTGATTTTTACAGTTTTTTCCCGGGGTAAAAGTATTTTTTAATTTTACATCTACCATATGATATTTGATTTTCAGCCGGGAAAAATCAGAAAACAGATAAGATTCAATGAAAATATTGACATAGATCAATGTTTGATGTGTAGAAATTGAAAAGTACCTGTTGATATCGTGTGGCGGAGGTCGATTACACGTTTTCTGTTTTCCATTTTTGATTGAACAAAACCAACTTTCAGTTGTCAATTATTGATAATTTTGCAAAAAAATACAAAGGTAATATGTTCAAAACTCTTGAAATTAGCGAAAATCAAACTCCAAATCAGCCACAGACTGCTGAAAGGGTGAAATGTCTTATCATCGGATCGGGTCCGGCAGGGTACACGGCTGCCATTTATGCTGCCCGCGCCAATCTTTCACCGGTTTTATATGAAGGGTTGCAGCCTGGCGGACAGCTGACCACCACCACTGAAGTGGAAAATTTTCCGGGCTATCCTGAAGGGATCACTGGTCCGGAGCTGATGGAAGATCTGAAGAAACAGGCAGCCCGCTTTGGAACGGATATCCGATGGGGTTTAGCGACTAAAGCTGATTTCTCAGGCAGTATTCACAAGGTTTGGATTGATGAAACGCATCTGATCGAAGCTGACGTGGTCATCATTGCCACCGGAGCAACAGCGAAATACCTCGGGTTGGAGGATGAAAAGAAATATGCTGGCGGGGGTGTTTCCGCCTGTGCCACCTGCGATGGTTTTTTCTACCGCGGGAAAGACATTGCCGTGGTTGGCGGAGGTGATACCGCTGCAGAAGAAGCGATATACCTGGCTGGTTTGTGCAGGAAGGTTTACCTGATTGTTCGCCGCGATGTACTCAGGGCTTCGAAGGTGATGGCTGAGCGGGTCATGAATACGCCGAATGTGGAAATTCTCTGGAAACACCAGACAAAAGGGTTATATGGGGATGGGGTTGTGGAAGGCGCTACCCTGGTGAAAAATCAGGGTGAACCTGGAGAAGAGGAAGTAAAAATCAAAATTGACGGATTTTTCCTGGCGATAGGTCATCAGCCCAATTCCGGCATATTTGCTGATTACCTGAACCTGGATGAGGTGGGATACATCAAAACCCTTCCCGGAACATCAAAAACCAATGTACCGGGTGTTTTTGCCTGTGGTGATGTTCAGGATCCGCATTACCGCCAGGCGGTTACCGCCGCAGGATCGGGTTGTATGGCCGCCATCGATGCGGAACGGTACCTGTCGGAACACAAATAATGTAGGGGCGCAAAACCTTGCACCCCTACATTATTTATTTCATGTCAACATCAACCTTTGCGAATGTTTCACTGGCATAGGCCCCTGATTCCAGTTTGTTTTTGATGGCTTTGAACGATTCCAGGGTATATTTCACGTCTTCCAGGCTGTGTGCAGCGGTTGGTATGATTCTGATGATCAGTTCGCCTTTCGGGATCACCGGGTAAACCACAATTGAGCAGAAGATCCTGTAATTTTCCCGTAAATCAAACACCAGGTTGGTGGCTTCAGCTGTTCCTCCCTTCAGGTAAACGGGCGTAACCGGGGTGTTGGTTCTGCCAAGGTCAAAGCCTGCTTCTTTCAGGCCGTGTTGGAGGGCATTTACGTTTTCCCACAGTTTTTCCCTGAATTCAGGATGTGTTTGCAGCAGTTCCAGTCTTTTCAGCGCGCCTTCCACCATCGGCATGGGTAGTGATTTGGCGAAGGTCTGGGAACGCATATTGTACCGCAGGTAGTTGATAACATCGGTTTGCCCGGCCACAAAGGCGCCGATACCGGCCATCGATTTGGCGAAGGTCCCGAAATGCAGGTCTACTTTGTCGGTCACCCCGAAATGCTCCGGAACACCGGAACCCGTCTTGCCCATGGTCCCAAAGCCATGGGCATCATCGATAAGGAAGCGGAAATCAAACTCCTCCTTAAATTTGGCGATTTCATCCAGCTTGCCCATATCTCCTGACATTCCAAACACACCTTCTGTGATCACCAGAACTCCGCCTCCCTGTTTGGTGGCAAGTGCCGTTGCCCTTTCCAGCTGTTTACGGAGGCTCTCCATGTTGTTGTGGGTATACACAAACCGTTTCCCCATGTGCAGCCTTACTCCGTCGAGGATACAGGCGTGAGCTTCGGAATCGTAAACCACCACATCATTCCTGCCGCACACGGCATCAATGATGGAGACCATTCCCTGATACCCGTAATTCAAAAGGAAAGCATCTTCTTTGCCTACAAAAGCAGCCAGTTTTTGCTCCAGCTCCTCATGGAGGGTAGTTTGTCCTGACATCATCCGGGCGCCCATCGGATAAGCGAGGCCCCATTTTGCAGCCGATTCCGCATCAGCCTTGCGTACTTCGGGATGGTTGGCCAATCCCAGGTAGTTGTTTAAACTCCAGGTAAGCATCTTTTTTCCCCTGAAATTCATATATGGGGCAATTTCCCCTTCCAGCTTGGGAAATGCGAAATAGCCATGTATCTGTTTCATGTGCTGCCCAATGTTACCCTGGGCTCTGCTGAATTTTTCGAAAATATCTGCCATGATGCAACGTTTAAATTTGACTGACAAAAGTAAAATTTTTTGCTTTCAGGGCAAATTTGTTAAAATTTCATAACCGGATAGAGGAATTTCCGGAATTGGACTTTTTTTTCTGTCAGCATAATAACAAATAATATATCTTTGCGCCATGTTAAAAATCAGGGAAATAGTCCGTATAGCATTGGTTGTTAGCGTATTCTTTCTGGCTTCCTGCGGGGAGTTCAGCAAGATTGTCAAAAGTACCGACTATGAATACAAATTCAAAAAGGGTATTGAGTATTATGAGGCAGGTGAATTTGCGCGGTCAGGAGCGCTTTTTCAGGAGCTGATCAACATCTTCAGGGGAACCAGCAGGGCCGACCAGGTCTATTTTTACTATGCCAAAAGTATGATGGGGCAGAAAGACTACCTGATGGCCAGCCAGTATTTCAGAACGCTCATCAAAGAATATCCAACCAGTAAATTCACGGAAGAAGCTCAGTTTAACGTGGGCTACTGCTCTTACCTTTTGTCACCGAAAGTCAGGTTGGACCAGACAACTACCATAGAGGCCATCGATGCCCTTCAGTTGTATATCAACCTTTATCCGTTCAGTGAGCGGGTTACGGAAGCACAGAAATTGATCGACGAACTCCGGGATAAACTGGTCGAGAAATCATTTATCAATGCGCGGCTTTATTATGATTTTGAAAACTACAAGGCTGCAGTTGTTGCGCTCGAAAATGCACTGAAGGAACACCCTGATTCAAAATACAGGGAAGAGTTGATGTATATGTTGCTCAAATCCAAATTCCTGCTGGGACTGAACAGCGTTCAGGAGAAAAAGGAACAACGTCTTTCGGATGCCCTCGACGAATACTTTGCTTTCACAGATGAATTCCCGGAAAGCAAGTACAAAAAAGAGGCAGACAGGTATTATGAAACCACTGCAAAAATTCTCAACTACAAAAGTGATACTACAAATAAAAATTGAACATGGATTATAAGAAAACAAAAGCTGCCATGACCACCATTCCCCGCGACCTTGAAGTCCTGGAGGAAGAAACCGGAAATGTATACGAAACAGTTATGATACTTGCCAAAAGGGCAAACCAGATCTCTTCGGAACTGAAAGAAGAATTGCAGCAGAAACTGCAGGAATTTGCTTCTTTTACGGATAATCTCGAAGAGGTTTTTGAAAACAGGGAGCAGATTGAGATTTCCAAATTCTACGAAAGGCTTCCGAAACCTACGCTGATTGCTTTTGAGGAACTCAAGGACAAGGAAATCTACCACCGCAATCCTGCAAAGGAAAACAGGAAGCGGATTTAAATGGATTTCGGATTTCGGATTTGAGATTTCGGATTTACCTGTGGTTACTCTTGCTTTTCAATCCGAAATCGGCAATCCGAAATCCGAAATTTTTGTCCAGCTACCTGCATGAAAGTTGCTTCGGCAGCTTTTTTTGTTTATGCACCCGTCAAAAGTTATCAGCGACTTCGCTATCTTTACAATTTTCGCCCTATTTTTGAGTTATATATCCGTTAACAGATAATATGAAACGATTTATCATTGCAGCAGGGTTTCTGATCCTGTTCCTGACGGATGGACTTGGCCAGGAGTTCAGGTGTAACATCAGTGTCTCACCTGACCGGATTCAGGCTGTCAACAGGAACCTGTTTCAGACCATGCAGTCTGATTTGTATGAATTCATGAACAACCGGCGCTGGACCGACCATGTGTACACGCTGGAGGAGCGCATTGAATGCAATATTTTTATCCGCCTGGATGAACAAATTTCAGCCGATGAGTTCCGTGGATCTATACAAATTCAGGTGAAAAGACCGGTTTTTAATTCCACCTATGAATCAACTGTACTGAACCTCAAAGACAATGATTTTCAGTGCAAATATGTGGAGTTTCAACCTTTGGAATTCAACGAAACCAGCAACAGGGATAACCTGACCAACATCCTGGCTTTTTATGCTTATGTCATTTTAGGATTCGATTACGACACATTTTCTCCGGAAGGGGGAACACCATACTTCGAGAAAGCCCAGGCTATTGTGAACAACTCACAGAATGCACGGGAGAAAGGGTGGAAATCTTATGAAAGTGAGCGAAACAGGTATTGGCTGATCGAGAACATCATGAACCGTTCTTATGCCGGGATGAGGGATTGTTTGTATAATTACCACCGCAAAGGGCTTGATATTATGTCGGATAAGCCGGAAGAGGGGAGAGCTGCCATCGCTGAAACCCTGAGATCGGTGCAGCAGGTATTTCGCCGTCGCCCCTCTGTCTATATTTTGCAGGTGTTTTTTGATGCCAAATCGGATGAGCTGGTCAATATCTTTTCCAAATCATTTCCCGATGAACGGAACAGGGTCATGGCCATCCTGAATGAGGTGGATCCCTCCAATGGCTCCAAATACCAGAAAATTACGGAATCGGAAGGAAATTAACACGGAAGTGAGATGCTTACCCGACTGACCATTTCCAATTATGCGCTGATAGATGAGCTTTCGGTCTCTTTTGAAAAGGGATTGAACATCATCACCGGGGAAACTGGTGCGGGTAAATCAGTGATCCTTGGAGCCCTCTCCCTGATTCTGGGGGGCAGGGCTGATTATTCACTGCTCAGAAACCCAGATCGGAAGTGTATTGTAGAATGTGGTTTCAGGCTGGAAGGTCCTGGTTGGGAAGAGTTTTTCACGCAGAACGATCTTGATTTTGACCCGCTCACCCTTCTCCGGCGGGAAATTTCTTCCTCCGGCAAATCAAGGGCCTTCATCAATGATACACCCGTCACTTTGCAGCAACTGCATGAGCTTTCCGTCCGTCTGATCGACATTCATTCCCAGCACCAGAACCTGGAACTGGGAACCCGTGTTTTCCAGCTGCAGCTGGTCGATAATGTAGCAGGCAACAAGCATTTGTCGGACCAGTTCAGGGAGGCCTTCCGGGCACACCAGGAAATCGGGCAACGACTTGCTGAGCTGAAGACCAGGGCAGCCAGGAGCAAATCGGACCTGGATTATCTCCAGTTTCAATTTAACCAGCTGGCGGAAGCCCGTTTGCAGGCTGGTGAGCAAACAGAACTGGAAGAAGAGCGGAATGCACTGAGCCATGCGGAAGAAATCAAGGGTGCTTTTGACCGGGTTAGTGAATTGCTCCTGGGAGATCATTACCCGGTAATTCCAAGGATCAGGGAGGCAGTCAGCCGTTTGGAAAAGATTGCCGGATACCTCAGGGAAGCCTCTGGTCTGGCTGAACGGCTCCGGTCGGCAGAGATTGAACTGAAGGACCTGGCTTATGAATCCGAACGATTGTCTGAAAAAACAGCCTATGATCCGCAGCGACTTTCTGAGGTGACTGAGCGTCTCGACCTGATTTTCACCCTGGAACAAAAGCATCAGCTCCCTTCAGTGGAAGAATTGATTGCGCTCCGGGATGATTTGGATCGCAGAATCAGGGAGATCGGAAGTTTCGATGAGGAAATCACTCAGTTGTCAGCGCAGGTGGAGCAGGCTGCCGTTTATCTGAAGAATGCCGCTGTTATCCTGACCGGTTCCCGCAAAAAGGTTTTATTACCGATAGAAACGAAAGTAACCGGAGTCCTGAAACAACTGGGTATGCCTCATGCCCGTTTTACGGTCGACCATAGCCTCAAAAGCAGTTTTCAGCCCAGCGGGGCAGATGATATTCAGTTTCTGTTCAGTGCGAACCGTGATACACCTCCATCCGAGATTTCTAAAATTGCTTCCGGGGGGGAGATTTCCCGTGTCATGCTGGCGCTCAAAACACTGGTATCCAATTCGGGAATGTTGGCCACCATTCTTTTCGATGAAATTGACTCCGGAATTTCCGGAGAAACAGCGCTGAAAATGGCCGGAATCCTCAAAGAACTTTCGCGGGGGATACAGGTGATCAACATCACCCATCTTCCACAGATCGCCGGGAAGGGGGATACCCATTTCAGGGTTGCCAAAAATGATGACGGTTCAGGCACCAGGATAACCATAACCAGGCTGGCTAAAAAGGATAGGGTGGAGGAACTGGCCCGTATGCTGGGCGGGGATGATCCTTCTGATGCTGCGGTTAAAACCGCGAGGGAAATGCTTTCCTGAGTTCTACGCTACGCTGTTCTCCGCTGCGCTGTTGTGCGCCGCGCGGTTCGATGCCTTTGGCGTTCGTGGCTCACTTAGTTCGCGTTCTGCACTTCAAAACATCTCCGGAACACCGTGAAACACCGTATAAACACGGTGTGACACTGTGAAACTTAAAATCAATCAAAAACAAGAAATAAGAAATACTCAATCAGGAATGAGAAACAAATGGTCATCGGAATCCCCGGTACATCGGAACAAAATTTCCCCTTTCTTTGCCATTATCCCTCTTTTTTTATACCTTGTCAGCTGAAACAAACCTCATCACAATTATGGCCACTTTAGAGGAGGGAAAATACCTCAATGCAGCTGACGGCAGGCATTATTGCTTTGCCGGATTTCCGGGACCGAAGATTTATGAATTTCCGGAAGGGAATAAATGGGTGGAACATTTGCTGTTTGGCGACTATATTGAAATCCGGGAACTGGAAATCATCAGTAACCGCGTAAAAGTCAATGCCAGGGGGTCGGAAGGATGGATTAACATCACCGATATCAACACAGAAAGGGTTCTTGAAGTTAATTTTGTGGATATCGGTCAGGGTGACGGTTGCCACATTGTTACCCCTGATGACCAGCAGATTATACTGGATGCCGGCGAGTTTGACCAGATGAACAGGTATCTGTGGTGGCGTTTTTACCTTTACAACCGGACGGAACCGCTGCCATTCCGCTTTAAGGTGATCATCAGTCATTCTGATCAGGATCACTACAAAGGTTTTGGACCGGTCTTTGACAATGATAAGATCCGGATTTCCCATATTTACCACAATGGCATTGTAGAACGGCCAGGCGAGAGTTCCCCATTCGGAACGGTTAAAAAAGGTTACATTTATTCCCTGGTGAAAGATACCGCCCAGATGAAGGAAATTATAACCGATCCGGGGAAACGGGATGGAAATTATTCCACTTATCCACTCACCCTTTTTCAGGCGCTGAAATACAATCCTGACGTCAGTTTTTCCATGATTTCAGCGGAAGACCGTTACCTGGAAGGTTTTGACCCGTCAAACCGGATTTACGGGAAAAAATTCATCATTGAAATACTGGGGCCGTTGGTTTCCCGAAAAGATGGAGTACCTGCCCTGAAGACCATGAATGATGCAGGGAAAGATAAGAACGGACATTCTGTGCTGATGAAAATTATTTATGGTAATGCCAGAATTTTGCTGGGTGGTGATATCAACGAAGAATTCGGGGAATTGATCAATACCCATTACCGGCCGGTTGGGAACGGGCAACACCCTTTGCAGGCCGATGTGGCAAAAGCCTGCCACCATGGGAGCAATCATTTTCACACGGGTTTTATTCAGTCGGTCAATGCGTTGGCAACGGTAATTTCCAGTGGTGACGAGGAAAATTTTTCCCACCCGCGGCCTGACGCGCTGGGTGCCTTCGGGAAGTGGGGGTACGGCGATAAACCGATGATTTTCAGTACTGAAATAGCCCGTTCCAATAAGGAGTTCACCCATCAGCGGATGGAAGAAATATTCAGGCTGAGAGACAATGTCAAAGCAGCGGAGCATGAACTTTTGCTGATTACCGACCGCTCTAACCCTTCGGTTGCCCGGAAAGTTTCCCGTTTGGAGAAGAAAATTGCCGACGGCAATAAACTCATCAACTCCAACCTCACCAAATATGGCATGATCAATCTCCGCACCAATGGCGAGCTGATGATCATCGCCCAGAAACTGGAAGTGCCCTCCTCAAAGAGCAAGTGGGACATCCAGAAGATGAAGTATGATGATCATTCAGGAAGATTTGAAAGAATGGAAGAGTGAAAAGTCTTAAGTCTTAATTCTTAAGTTGGAGTATATGGTTGGAAAAAGTGAGTAAATCCGAAATCCGAAATTCAATTAAATCCGAAATCTCAAATCCGAAATCCGAAATAACATGAATCAACTGATTGCCTGCTGTGGCATAAACTGCGAAAATTGTGAAGCCAGGATGGCTACCCTCCGGAATGATGATGACATGCGCCGGGAAGTGGCCGCCAAATGGAGTGAAATGTTTCAGTCACCCGAAATTACCATGGAATCTATCAACTGCACCGGCTGCAGGATGGAAGGGGTCAAATTTGCCCATTGCGAGAACACCTGCGATATCCGGAAATGTGTCCGGTCCAAGGGGTTCGCCACCTGTGCCGACTGTTCTGAAATTGACAGTTGCACGATCATCGGGCCGCTATTTACCGCAGTTCCCGACGCCAGGGAAAACCTTCGTACGCTGATAAACTGAAAGAACCTCTTTAATGGCGCCGGGATAGGTTTTTCCATCCGGATTTTTCCTGAACCTTTCAGGACGATATTTGTTCTTACCTTTAAAGCAAAAATTCCGGCTGCCTGCTGCTTGTAGCTTGTAGCCAGCCGCCATTAGCTTTAAATGTTAGGAGCAAAATTTAATAGTTCATAAAATGTCAAAACAGGAAATAAAAATCGACTGGCTCGAAAATATGGCTTTCAAAACGGAAGTTAACGGGCATGAATTGGTCATTGACGCATCTGCCGAAGGTGGAGGAGAGAATCGCGGGCCACGCCCAAAGCCGCTCATGCTGGTCGCGTTGGCAGGGTGTACAGGGATGGATGTGGTTTCTATCCTGAAGAAGATGCGTGTGGAAGTGGAATCTTTTTCAGTTAAAGTAATTGGGAACATGACAGATGAACATCCGAAAATGTTCACCGGGATGCATGTGGTGTATGAATTCAAAGGGAAGGATCTTCCTATGGATAAGCTCGAAAAGGCTGTTTCCCTTTCCGACGAAAGGTACTGCGGTGTCAGCGCCACCCTGAAACAGGGTCTTGGCATTACCCACGAAATCGTTATTTCCGAATAATTCTGGTTGTATGACTACTTTATACATCGCATTAGCATTTGGAGTTGTTCTGTTGGGCTGGTTCATTTATTCCTACCGGAAACTAAAAAATGCACCACCTGTTGCCGACCACCCCAATGTGAAAACACTGACACAGAATAATTTCAAACAAATGACCTCCAATGGCCTTATCCTGGTTGATTTCTGGGCACCCTGGTGCGGACCCTGTAAAATGGTGGCCCCTGTTCTGAATGAGATCGCTGATGAACAACAGGGAAAGTTGCGGGTAGGCAAGGTGAATGTTGACAATCAGCAGGCCCTGGCCGCCAAATTTAAGGTACGGAGCATTCCCACCCTGATCCTTTTTAAAAACGGGAAAGACGTGAAAAGGATTGTCGGCGCCAAAACAAAAAAAGGTTATCTGGCAGAAATTTCGGAATATATGTAGAGACGCCGCGTGCGACGTCTGTACAGAGACGCTGCACGCGACGTCATTACACAGACGCCACACGTGACGTCTCTACATAATGTCAATGCGGCGGATCATTTCCAGGCACATGCGCGCATTATGGTAGGGGCATTTCCAGGGGGAAACCTTATCTGTTGGCCTTACTTTATAATCAGGCGTGACATAGCCGAACCATTCCCCGTTGGTATGGTCGATCTGGTATTTTTTGATGAATCCCCAGGCTTTCACTGATTTATCCAGGAACGCGCTCTCTCCGGAAAGTTGCCAGGCATTGAAGAACCCGACCACCGCCTCTGCCTGCGGCCACCAGTGAAAGTTTTTATCCCAATGACCACCATCTGACTCATTGTAAAGTCCACCTGCGGGATCAATAGCCTCCTTTCCTACGGCAGATGCCATCTTCAACGTTTCAGGAACTACTTTAACGAGCGCCTCCCTGTTGTGTACCACTTCAGCGGCCTCGTGCAGCAACCAGCTCCCTTCAATGTCGTGCCCGTAGGAAACGGCAGTCGTCACAGGATTCCATGCGTTATCAAAAAACATGTGAAAGTGGTTGTTTTCCGGGTTAATGATTTGGTTCAGAAAAATATCTGTAAGGGAGATCACTTTATCCTGAACTTCCGGTTCCGGATAAACCCTGTACAGGTTGGAATAAGCCTCCATAATGTGGAGGTGGGTGTTCATCGATTTTGTGATCTCTGGTTTCCCTGCAGGGGTGATAAAGTCACGGGCCCGGGTACTCCAGTCTTTGGCCAATGCTTCCGTGTATCCCCCATTCTCCCTATCCAAAGCATACCTTTCAATCAGGTGAAACAAAGATACGGCCAGTTCTTTGGGGCGCCGGAGGTCGAAAATCCGGGCGTATCCGGCCATGGCATAAAGGGCAAAAGACTGGGCATAAAATTGTTTGCTGTCGTTGTCAGGTAAGCCGGAGGGAAAAACCGACCAGTACACGCCCCCGTTTTCATTATCCCAAAAATGTTCCGTCAGGATGCGCCAGGCTTCGTCGGCCATTTTTTTGTAGATCGCTGTTGGGTATAATTGGTAAGCGGAGGAAAATGTCCACAAAATTCTGGTAATCAGTACAACTCCCAGGGCAGCATCAGGATGCGGTTTCTCATCTTTGTCAATCACCCCCAGAAATGTTCTGCGGTGTGGGTCATAGACATTTTTTATCCAGTAATTCAGGATGTTGTCGGTTAATTCGTTTTCGAATTCCTTGCGAAGGTTTTTCAGATCTGTCATTTTCGAAAATGTTGTGTAATTTATTTTGGTGGAATGGTAGAGACGCCATGTATGGCGTCTCACCAAATATGTGTTTTAATTATTATCCCTGCCGGGGAATATGATTCCGGCTTCTTTCCGGATGCGGTCCAGGGTTTCCATCAGGTCAAGTGAAAAACTGAGTGGCAGCAGGTCACTTTCCGTTTTACCGGCATCCAGGCATTCCATGACGTGGGCAGCCTCGAACTGATAGCCATTACCGGGTTGTTCAAAGGAGTACTGCTCCTCCCGGTTATCTGGGTGCCAAACAGTTACCGAGGTAGGGGCCATCCAACGGCGGGCCATCCGGATGGTGCCCTTTTCACAGCCAAACTCGGTGGTTACCTGTGAATAAGCTGCAAAGCTGGAAAACAGAGACGCCAACTCTCCCCCGGGGTATTGAAAAACCATGGCTATGCTCTCTTCGGACCCTGAGGCGGCAAAAGAGGCCAGCGCTTTAATTTTTTCTGGTTTTCCAAGGGTTGACAGCGCCGCATAAACAGGATAAATCCCTATATCGAGCAGGGAACCTCCGCCCAATTCCACGTTGTAAAGCCGGTTGGATGGATCCTTGGGGGCATTAAAGGCAAAGTCGGAACGAACCACTTTCAAAGCGCCCAATTCTCCTGTCCCGAGGATTTCCAACACTTTCTTATAACTGGGTTGAAAGCGCGTCCAGAACGCCTCCATCAGGAATACCCCGTTTCTGCGGGCGGTTTCTGCCATTTCAGCAGCCTCCTGGCGGGTAAGGGCAAATGCTTTTTCGTTGAGCACGGCCCTGCCATGGTTGAGACAAAGCAAAACGTGCTCATGATGGTGACTGTGCGGGGTGGCCACATACACGACGTCAACCGCAGGATCAGCGACCATCTCTTCATAGCTTCCGTAAGCTCTGTCAAAGCCCAGCTCAGCAGCAAAACCTGCTGCTTTATCATAATCGCGGGCTGCAGCAGCATAGAGGCGGGCGTTGGGCAGCAGTTTCAGGTCATTGCTGAATTTCCGGGCGATTTTCCCGCACCCGAGGATGGCCCAGTTGTAGGTTTTGGACATATAATAAAGTTTCAGGTTTCCCCGCCTGAGGCGGGACTTCGCTTCGCTTCGCAGGTTTCAAGTTTCAGGTAAAAATGGATATTATTGAAAAAAAGGAATAAATCTAAATCAATTTAATTTTTGATGATAGCAAGATTACTAATTTTCCTCATTATTTTCGACCTTTGCGTGAAACTAAAAACGATAAACCATGAAATCCGGTCTGATTTTTTTGCTCTTGTTTTTTACCCTCTTTGTCAACGGACAAACCCCTGAAGCATCCAGAATTAAGGGCTTGTGTGTCGGGGCACCGGCGAGGGAGGATGTAGATGAATTTATTGCCCTGATAGAGAAAGAACTGGCGCCGGCGGGGTTGAATACCCTTATCCTCAGGGTGGATTGGGGCTATGAATATTCTTCCCATCCGGAGTTGGTGGGTGACCATCCGCTGCAAAAAAAGGATATCCGGAAACTGGTGAAATGCTGCAAGGAACATGCTATCCGGCTGATACCGCAGATCAACCTGTTGGGGCATCAGTCGTGGGCCACCAAACCTGGCAGGTTGCTGGAGGTTTATCCTGAATTTGATGAAACGCCGGGGGTAAAATTTCCGGAGGAATACCAATGGCCCAATCCCGACGGGTTATACTGCAAGAGCTATTGTCCGCTCCACCCTGATGTCCACCGGATTGTTTTCGACCTGGTGGATGAGATTGTGGATGTGTTTGAAGCTGATGCTTTCCATGCCGGCATGGACGAGGTCTTTTACCTTGGCCACAAGCAGTGCCCGCGTTGCAACGGTTTGGATCCGGCTGTGTTGTTTGCCGGTGAAGTGACAAAAATCAGGAACCATCTGGCGGAAAGTGGAAAAGAACTTTGGATATGGGGTGATCGCCTGATCGACGGCAAGACAACCGGTATTGGAGAGTGGGAGGGAAGTTACAACAATACCCACCGGGCTATTGACCTGATCCCGAAAGATGTGATGATTTGTGACTGGCATTACGAAACAGCTCATCCAACTCCCGTTTTGTTTGCGTCAAAAGGCTTAAGGGTAGCTGCCTGCCCCTGGAGAGACGCGAATGTGGCTGTTGAACAGGTCAGTTTGTTGAATCTGCTGAGAAAAAACAGTTCAAGAGAGATGGCACCCAGGTACGCCGGAATGGTACATACCTATTGGAGCTCCGCACGCAGTTTTATGGACGGGATGGCAGGGAAAACCGAAAAGGCACTGAATGATCCGTCTGTGAAATGTTTCCGGGAACTGGTGAAACAATGGTGATGCTTTGTTAACATTAAAGCATACAGAAAAAAATTAATCCACTCACTTGTTTGTCAACTGAAAAAGTATTTATTTTGCAGTCCGATTTTTAAGGAGAGTTTAAAGTAATTCACGATACAAGAAATGTCAAGAGTTTGTCAGATAACCGGGAAAAGAGCCATGATCGGAAACCACGTTTCCCATTCCAAAAGGCGCGTAAAAAGAAAATTTGATGTGAACCTGTTTGACAAGAAATTCTGGTTACCCGAAGAGGATCGCTGGGTAACACTGAGGATTTCTGCTGCCGGTTTGCGCACCATTAACAAAATCGGAATTGAGGCTGCATTGAAAAAGGCCGTTAATTCCGGATTAATCGTATAACCTATCAATTACTGAGCAATGGGAAAGAAAGCAAAAGGCAACAGGGTGCAGGTCATTATGGAGTGCACTGAGCATAAAAACAGCGGGATGCCCGGTACATCGAGGTACATCACCACCAAGAACAGGAAAAACACTACCGAAAGACTGGAATTGAAAAAATACAATCCCATTCTGAAAAAAGTTACGGTACATAAAGAAATTAAATAAGTTCAGCCATGGCAAAGAAAACAGTTGCAACATTGCAGACAGGGATGGGAAAATCCTACTCCAAGGTGATCAAAATGGTGAAATCTCCGAAGACCGGTGCCTACACCTTCAAGGAAGAAATTATTCCCAATGAAGAAGTGACTCCTTACTTTAACAAGAAATAATCAGCCATAAATGGCAGAGAGAAAAGCTTTCATCCTGGATGAGAGCTTTTTTTATTTGTTTATGTACCTTCGTAATTTTGAAATTATAAGATAATGGGAATTTTCGGGCTATTCAGCAAAGAAAAGAAAGAGAGTCTTGATCAGGGGCTGGCTAAAACGAGGGAAAGTGTATTTTCCAGGATCAGCCGGGCTATTGCCGGTAAATCAAAGGTTGACGATGCGGTGCTTGATGATCTGGAAGAAATCCTGATTTCTTCGGATGTGGGGGTGGAAACTACCCTGCGGATCATTGAACGGATTCAGAAGAGGGTTTCAAAGGATAAATATGTTGGATCGGAAGAGCTTAACCGCATCCTGAGGGAAGAAATTATGGCCCTGCTGGAGGAAAACAATTCAGGAGATGTTTCTGATTTTGACCTCACCGGGCGGACAGAGCCTTATGTGATCATGGTGGTTGGTGTAAACGGGGTCGGAAAGACCACCACCATCGGGAAACTGGCATGGAATTTCAAGCAGGCAGGGAAAAGTGTACTCCTTGGCGCCGCTGATACCTTCCGCGCAGCCGCTATCGACCAGTTGCAAATCTGGGCCGACCGCGTGCAGGTTCCCATTGTCAGGCAGAAGATGGGCGCTGATCCGGCGTCTGTGGCCTTTGATACGCTTAAATCGGCCAAAGCTACCGGAGCCGATGTTGTCATCATCGATACAGCCGGAAGGTTGCACAGCAAGGTTAACCTGATGAATGAGCTGACCAAAATCAGAAACGTCATGCAGAAGGTGATCCCTGATGCGCCGCATGAGGTGCTGCTAATACTGGATGGTTCGACAGGGCAGAATGCCTTTGAGCAGGCCAAACAATTTACCAAGGCAACCGATGTGACTGCCCTCGCATTAACCAAACTGGATGGTACTGCGAAAGGGGGAGTGGTGCTCGGTATTTCTGACCAGTTCAAAATCCCGGTGAAATATATCGGTATCGGCGAAAAAATGGGCGACCTGCAGATTTTTGACCGGAAGGAATTTGTAAATTCATTGTTTTCATAAATGGTCAGTTGCTTCGCGTCAGTTGCTACGCGTCAGTTGCTTCGCGTCAGTTGCTACGCGTCATTGGCTACGCGTCAGTTGCTTCGC
>DAIDJX010000016.1 GCA_027451165.1 Prolixibacteraceae bacterium
AAAACAGAGCGGTAGTCCTGTCTAAAACAGGAGATTTTCAGGGAGCGCTTGAGGATTTTGATATAGCACTAACCCTTGATCCCAAGGATAAAATGGTGTTTGTCAACCGAGGACTGGCCAAATCGCTGATGGAAGATTATGCTGGGGCGATCCTTGACTACAACCAGGCTGAATCTTTAAATCCGGGTGATTCGGTGGTCTTGTACAATCGCGGATTAACCCGCTTTCTTCAGGGTGATTTCCGGGGATCTGTTGACGATTTTACCCGTACCCTGGGAATATGCCCCGGAATGACAGGCGCCTATTACCACAGGGGCCTGGCCAGGAACGAACTGAATGATTTCCGGGGAGCAACCGATGATTTTACACAGGTACTCCGGATTGATCCCCGCGATATTAAAACATACCTGCAGCGGGGAGTGGCCCGGACAAAACTGAAAGATTATTCCGGGGCAGAAGCTGATTTCAGCAAAGCATTGCAAATGGACCCCAAAAACGAAAAGGCCTGGTTCAACAGAGGGGTGCTTAAATCTCAACTTAATGATTTTCAGGGCGCTTTTGCAGATTTTTCAAAAGCATTGACCTTAAAGCCTGATTTTCAGGAAGCCCTTTTCAACCGGGCCCTGGCTAGTTCCGAAGCTGGGAACGACAATGTAGCCATCGCCGATTTTTCCCGTTTAATCAGGATGAAACCCAGGGAGGCTGACCTCTATTACCACAGGGGTATTTGCTGGTATCACCAAAAAAATTACAGGGAAGCCATTGCCGATGTCACTACCGCCATCAATTTTTCCAGCAATAATACAGATTACTACTACATGCGGGGGGCTATCCGGTACATGGCGGGCGATTATTCAGGGGCAGTCAGTGACCAGGACCGGGCCACTGCTATAGACCCCGGCAATGGGAAAGCCTACTTGCAAAGGGGTTTGGCAAACATTGCCGCCGGGAAACGGGAACCTGGATGCCTGGATCTGAAAAAGGCGGCCAACCTGGGCGTCTCAAAGGCCGGCGAGTTCCTAATCAAATATTGTCGTTGAAAGTTTAACTCACAATAAAACAGCGTAATATGAGATGATAGCTGAAGATTCAACCCCCTGCCCTGAAAAAACTGAAGTGAACACTGCCGTATCTCCGGAGTTCCGTGAATTCCGGAAGGTGGTTGAAGGAATGTTCTTTGGAATGTTCCAGGATAAACAAGCCTCACGCTTTCAACAGTCCGGAAGACAGGACTTTTAGTGCAGTTGTCCCGAAATCCCGCATGGTATAGGGTGGATCCGCAAATATCAGATCAAATTGTCCGGTACAACTCCACAGGAACCTGAATACATCTCCCTGAACCAGTCGTAAGTTATTAATTTCCAGTGTTTCCGCTGTTTCCCTGATGAACCGGGCATGGACGAAATCTTTTTCCACCGAAGTAACGTGAAGGCAACCCCGGCTGACCAATTCAAAGCTGATGCTGCCCGTTCCTGCAAAAAGATCCAGCGCGGTGGTTTCTTCCCAGTTGATGCTGTTTTCCAGGATATTAAACAGGCTTTCCTTGCTGAAATCGGTGGTCGGTCTCGACCGGAATGATTTCCCCGGATGAAACTGACGCCCTTTAAATATACCGCCGACTATCCGCATATTACCTCCGGAATAAGCCGTAAAAGGAGCGGAAAGACCTGTCTTCACCACTTTCCTGAAGGGTATTCATATCTCCGGCCCACTCCAAACCTGGGATGTACTTCCGGAGGGTCTCCAAACGGGAATCATCAGCAGCTATCCAGCCTGAAAGAACTACCGGATGATTTTCCGGATTAAACTCCCTGCTTACAGCAAGTGCATAGTAGAGCAGATCGTTGGGGCTTCTGAATTCATAGGAATTGGCCATCAGTAATTTCCCGTGTTCTTTGGCAACCGCATAAAACCAGGAATCATGAAGGTGGAAAAATAAAATGGATTCCTGTCCTTCCGGAAGATGAAGCAGCGGGTTCAATTCATGCCTGAACTCCGCGCCCGGAAAAGTCAGGGATAAATAGTCGTATACATCCTTGCCTGTCCGGAACAGCAGATAAGCTGCGGTTTCCGGTACCGGAACCACCACCGTTTCCAAACCGGAGTCGTGTTTTTTGACCGGGGGAAAAAGCATTTCAGCCATCCTTGGCGTATACAGCGATTCCGGAACCAGGGTCAATTGCTTTTCACCCAGGAAAATAGTCGTTTTGCCAAAGGACAGTTTGAAAATTTCTTCTCTGGAAATGATTTCCCTGATTTTCCTCAACAGCAACTGGTATCCGGAAGAGGTGAAAGGATAGTGGCGGCATACCAGCAACTGTTCAGCTGACAAATCGTGGATGAGGAGGGTGAGTCCGTCGGATCCGCAACACAACGACAAATGACAGGCACCGGAACCGGCCGGATCAAAGGAGGAAGCAGTGAAATCAAATTGGTGCATAGGCTCTTTTCTGTTTATCCGGTTCCCAAAGGGCAGGATGGGGTAGCATCAGGCTTCAATCCCAATTTAGCCGGCTGATGCAAAAGTATTAAAATTTTGGCTACCTTCCGGGGTCATTTACATTTGTTTCGTGCTCAGGAACCATATCATTTCGCTGTTATCCGGAGAATCCGGATTCCATCTGACCGGCAGCCAGCTTAGCGCAGTAGAGAAGTTGTCGGACTTTATCCTTTCACGGGAGACCGATGATGTATTCCTGTTAAGGGGCTATGCAGGCACCGGGAAAACTACCCTGATCAGTCAGCTGACCAATGCTCTCGGTGAACTTGAAATAAAATCGGTGCTGCTGGCACCTACCGGCAGGGCAGCGAAAGTGCTGATGAATTATACCGGAAGGAATGCTTATACCATCCATAAAAAAATATACCGGCAGAAATCCTCCACCGATGGCTTCGGAACTTTTGTCCTGGATAAAAACCTGCACAAAAACACCTGGTTCATCGTGGATGAGTCTTCCATGATTGCCAATGAACAGGCTGAGAGCAATGTGTTCGGAAGCGGCCGGTTGCTGAACGACCTGCTGGAGTATGTCTATACGGGGGAAGGTTGTCGTCTGCTTTTGTCGGGCGATACCGCCCAGTTGCCACCCGTTGGCCTGGACATCAGTCCGGCAATGGACCGCAAAGAATTGGAATCCAATGGCTTTGGAGTTGTTGAGGTGGAACTCAGTGAAGTGGTAAGGCAAAAGAGCGAATCTGGTATCCTGTACAATGCAACCCTTATCAGGCGGTTGTTATTGCAGGATGATCAGCACAACGGTTTTTTTAAAATTATTCTGAGAGGGTTCCCGGATGTGGAAAGAATATCAGGTGGTGATTTAATCAATTGCATAGCTGAAAGTTATGACAAATGCGGTTTGTTTGAGACCACTGTGCTTACCCGCTCGAACAAACGGGCCAACCTCTACAACAAGGGGATCAGAAATTCGGTTCTTTACCGGGATTCCGAAATTGCCAGGGGTGACCTGCTGATGATCGTCAAGAACAACTATTTCTGGCTGCGTGAATCAGAAGAGGTTGATTTTATAGCCAACGGAGATATTGCAGAGATCACTCATATTTTTGGTTATGAGGAACTTTACGGCTTCCGTTTTGCCAATGTCAGCCTTCGTTTTACCGATTACGGGGAAACAGAAATGGAATGTAAAATTCTTTTGGACTCCCTGTTTGTGGAAACCGCTTCCATGAGCAGGGACGACATGGTCAGGCTGTTCCAGTCTGTTTCGGAAGATTATGCAGAGATAAAGAACAAACGTGACCGCTGGAACAAGATCAGGGAAAATCCTTACTTCAATGCCCTTCAGGTGAAATTTGCCTATGCAGTAACCTGTCATAAAGCACAGGGGGGGCAGTGGAACACAGTTTTTGTGGATACAGGCTATGTGACAGAGGAGATGGTCAACCGGGAATTTTATCGGTGGATGTATACCGCGTTTACCAGAGCCCGGGAAAAACTTTACCTGGTCAACTTTGACAAGCGATTTTTTGAAGAGGAATAGAAAACCGGGCCCCGTCTATGGCCAGTGCTGTGTTCGGGAAAATTTCCTGTGCCTCTTCCAGAAACGGATCTGGTCTCCGGTAACGGGTGGAAAAATGCCCAAGGATTAGTTTGTCAACATTGGCTTGTAAAGCCAGCCGTGCAGCCTGCGGAGCGGTGGTGTGGAAGGTCTGGCTGGCTACCGCTTCATCTTTGGCCAGGAAAGTAGCTTCATGATAAAGCAAATCAACATCCCTGACAAACTCTGCCACCGAATCCAGGGGGATTGTATCGGTGCAAAAGGCATAGGATCTTGGTTTTACCGGGGGATAGACCAGTTGGCTGTAAGGAATAACCCTGCCATTTTCGTTCACATAATCAGCCCCTTCCTTTATTGCCCTCAGCTGACTGACCGGAATCTGGTAGTAGTTGATTTGTTCCCTGATCAGATTGGGTAATACCGGTTTTTCCCGGAATAAAAAGCCACAGCAGGAAATCCGGTGACTAAGCGGAAAGGACCATACTTCCAGTTTTTCGTCGGAATAGATCTGATCCGGTTTTTTGAAGTTAAGGGGATGAAAGACCAGGCGGAAACCCAGGTCTTCCTTGAGGTGGTCAAGCAGGGGATCGAGCAGTTGTTTCAGGTCGGAGTGAGACCATATGTGCAGATCGCTCTTGATGCCCATCATGTTACGGGTGGAAATAAACCCGGGCAGACCGTAAAAATGGTCACCATGTAAATGGGAAATGAAGATATTGCGGATCCGCTCGAAGCTGAACTTCATCTGACGCAGCCTGATCTGTGTCCCCTCCCCGCAGTCAATTAAAAAATACCGCTCAAGTGCACGAAGCACCTGAGCGGTAAGGTATCTTTCAGCCGTTGGGATCGCAGAACTGCTTCCCAGGATGGTTACTTCAAAAGTCATTCTCCCCTGACATCATCGGCAAGTGTCTCTTTTTTCCGCAGCAGTTCTTCTGCTTCTTCCACTGAAGTAGTGATTAAAAGGACAGTATGCAGCATGGAAATCCGGAAAATGTTCTCCACATCGGGCTGTAAACCAGAAATGATACAGGCGCCTATGGCGTCTTCACACAGCCGGTTGGCAACCAGTACGGCCCGGAGGCCGGAAGAATCACAGTATTTGCATGGGGAGAGATCCAATATAATGTTCTTTTCTCCCTGTCCGTTGATCACCACAACCTGGGATTTAAGCTCCGCAGCTACTATGGCATTCAACTTATCAGCAAGTACCTTAACGAGGGTGTGGTTGTCTTTTTTTAGTATTTCAAATTGCATGGTACAATTTAAGAAAAACTCAGGAAACCGAAATTATTTTTTCACCTTTTTTTCGTCAGCTTCCATCTGTGTTTTCAACGCTGCCAATTCAGAGATGTCGCCAAGGGTAGTTTTCTCTACATTCTCGCTGACCGTCTTCATGGCTTTCTTGGTACCACGGTTTTCTGATTTCTTTTTTGCTGTTTCATCAGCTTTCCGGGCATCTTCATACACTCTGGAATGGGAAACGATGATGCGTTTGGCTGATTTATTGAATTCTATCACCTTAAATGACAGTTTCTCATCCATTTTCACGGATGAACCGTCTTCCTTCACCAGGTGGCGCGGGGTGGCAAAACCTTCCACACCATAAGGCAGTGCGATCACAGCACCTTTGTCCATCAATTCGACAATGGTTCCTTCATGAACCGATTCCGGAGTAAAGATGGTTTCAAAAACATCCCATGGATTTTCTTCCAGCTGTTTGTGCCCAAGGCTTAAACGGCGGTTTTCCTTGTCAATATCCAGAACAACCACTTCAATTTCTTCGCCGATACCGGTAAATTCACTCGGATGTTTGATCTTCCTGGTCCAGCTGAGGTCGCTGATATGGATCAATCCGTCAACACCTTCCTCAATTTCCACGAATACGCCGAAATTGGTGAAATTGCGGACAGTAGCTTTATGAGTGCTGCCCACTCCAAAACGGGATTCGATATTTTCCCATGGGTCTTTTTTCAACTGTTTGATACCCAGCGACATTTTTCTTTCGTCACGGTCAAGGGTCAATACCTGGGCTTCCACTTCGTCACCCACTTTCAGGAAGTCCTGTGCGCTTCTCAGGTGCTGACTCCATGACATTTCTGACACGTGAATCAATCCTTCCACGCCCGGAGCGATTTCCACAAATGCACCGTAATCTGCAAGTACAACAACTTTACCCTTCACAGAATCACCAACTTTCATTCCTTCGCTCAGTTTATCCCACGGATGTGGGGTAAGCTGTTTGAGACCAAGGGCAATCCTTTTCTTGTCGTCATCAAAATCAAGGATAACCACGTTGATTTTCTGATCCAGTTCCACAATTTCGTTCGGATGAACGATTCTGCCCCAGGAGAGGTCGGTAATGTGGATCAATCCGTCTACGCCACCCAAATCGATAAACACACCATAAGAGGTGATGTTCTTGACCGTTCCTTCGAGTACCTGGCCTTTTTCCAACCTCGAAATAATCTCTTTCTTCTGCAGTTCGAGTTCTTCCTCGATCAGCGCTTTGTGCGACACTACCACATTGCGGAATTCATGGTTGATTTTCACTACCTTGAACTCCATGGTCTTGCCAACATAAATATCGTAATCACGGATCGGTTTCACGTCAATCTGAGATCCCGGAAGGAAGGCTTCAATTCCGAGTGCATCGACGATCATACCACCCTTGGTCCGGCACTTGATGTATCCCTTGATGATCTCATCATTATCATGTGCCATGTTGATTCTTTCCCAGGATTTCATTGCCCTGGCTTTTTTATGCGACAGAATCATCTGTCCTTTGGGATCTTCAAGGTTTTCAACATAGACATCAACCTTGTCGCCCACCTTAAGTTCCGGGTTGTAGCGGAATTCGTTCAAACTGACGATACCGTCCGATTTGTAGCCGATGTCGATAACTACTTCCCTTTTGTTCATGGAAATCACTGTTCCTTCCTGAACTTCTTTTTCCTGAACGGTGTTCAGGGTGTTGTTGTAAAGGTTTTCGAGTTCTCCACGACTGCGGGAGGAAAAACCTTCCCTGCCGGTTTCCAGACTGTCCCAGTCAAACTCTTCTTCGGCTTTTGGGGCTGTCACTTTTACGGGTTCGGAAACCACCTTGATTTCCACTTGTTCTGATTCCTGGGGTTCCAGGTTGTCGTTTGTAATTTCTGTCATGTAATTGATAATAAATTAATAAGTTAGACTATATCTATTTCTTAAACAGCGCGCAAAAGTATAATTATTGCAGGAGAAAACAAAAAGGCAGCTCCTTTTTTTGCTTCTGCATCACAATTTTAACCCTGTTTAACCGCGTTATTTCCTTGAAGAAGGTAAACAAAAATTGCCACCTCCTTCAGAATTGTTATTTTTGAATCCTGAAAACTGAACAAGTTTAATCATTAACTATGAAAGGTATAATTCTTGCAGGTGGGGCCGGCACGCGGCTTTATCCGGTGACGCGGAGCATATCCAAACAGATTTTGCCGGTTTATGACAAACCGATGATTTTTTATCCCCTTTCGGTACTCATGTTGGCCGGGATCAGGGAAATTCTGATCATCTCCACCCCCACTGACATACACCTCTACGAAGATCTGTTCGGAAACGGGGAACAGCTTGGTTTGCAGATCACCTATAAAATTCAGCCATCACCTGACGGTCTTTCACAGGCTTTTATTCTTGGGGAAGAGTTCATCGGAGATCAGAATGTGTGTATGATACTGGGTGATAATATTTTCTATGGCTACAATTTCAGGAATATCCTGGAGGAAGCAGCCTTGTTGCAGGATGGGGCCATGGTCTTCGGATATTATGTCAATGATCCGGAAAGATATGGCGTGGTTGAGTTTGATGATGCCGGGAATGTGATTTCCATCGAGGAAAAGCCACAGCATCCCCGGTCCAATTACGCAGTAACCGGGCTCTATTTTTATTCCAACGATGTGGTGGCCAAAGCAAAATCTCTGAAGCCGTCACCCCGTGGAGAGCTGGAAATTACCGATTTGAACCGTATATACCTGGAAGAAAACCGCTTAAAGGTGAAACTGCTGGGCCGTGGTTTTGCCTGGCTCGATACCGGAACCCATGAAAGCCTGCTGCAAGCCTCCAATTTTATAGCAACCATTGAACAGCGGCAGGGGCTAAAAGTTTCGTGTATTGAGGAAATCGCCTACAAAAAGGGCTTTATTAACCAGGAACAATTGCTGGCCCTGGCTGAGCCATTGAAAAAAAATCAATATGGCCAGTACCTGCTGAAACTTGCTGGAAACCGGATCAAATCTTTTTAAAATGAAGGTAAAAGTGACGCCCATTCCGGGGTTGATACTGCTGGAACCTGATGTATTCCCTGATTCGCGGGGCTATTTTTTCGAAAGTTATAACAGGGAAAAATACCTTTCCCTGGGGATCACGGAACTTTTTGTCCAGGATAATGAATCCCTGTCGTTCAAAGGGGTGATCCGTGGGTTGCATTATCAGCTGGAACCGGCTGCCCAGACTAAACTGGTGCGGGTCATCAGCGGAACTGTTTTTGATGTTGCCGTTGACCTGAGGAAGAATTCGCCTACTTTTGGCCATTGGTACGGGGTGGAACTTTCCGGGGAAAATAAACTGCAGATGCTGATTCCCAAAGGATTTGCCCATGGACTTTCGGTACTTTCCCCTTCGGCACTTTTCGCCTATAAATGCGATCAACTCTACAACCGTACGCTGGAAAGAAGCATCCGTTTCGACGATCCGGAGCTTGACATAGACTGGAAGATTCCGGTTGCAGACCGTATCGTCTCAGAAAAAGACCGGAGCGCTCCTTTTTTTGCAAAAGCTGACAAAAACTTTGATTTCTGATGGAAAAGATTCTGGTTACCGGCGCTTATGGCCAGTTGGGCAGCGAACTGAAAATCCTGTCAGCAGGAACCTCCGGATTTGAATTTATTTTTACTGACTACGATAGCCTCGATATTACGGATCGCCATGCAGTAAATGTTTTTATCAGTAAGCACAAGCCTGATTTTGTTGTCAACTGTGCTGCCTATACCGCAGTTGACAAGGCTGAGCAGGATAAGGAAGCCTGTTACCGGCTGAATGCGGACGGCCCCCTGCACCTTGCCGCTGCCTGCCTGCAAAGTGGAAGCCGGCTGCTCCATCTCTCCACGGATTACGTCTTTGATGGGACTGCTTCGCTTCCTTACAGAGAGGAAGATCCTGTGAATCCTCAGGGAGTTTATGGAGCTTCCAAACTGAAGGGGGAAGAAGCCTGCCTGCAATTACCCGATGCTCTGATAATCAGGACTTCATGGCTTTACTCTCGCTTTGGGAATAATTTTGTTAAGACGATCTTGAAATTGGGAAAGGAAAGGGAGCTGGTGACTGTGGTGTTCGACCAGATCGGCACCCCGACTTATGCCGCCGACCTGGCGGGAAGCATTCTGGAAGTGATCAAACAAACTGTTAACAATCAGACTGCTTGGAAACCAGGCATATACCACTTTTCCAACGAAGGCGTTTGCAGCTGGTATGATTTTGCCATGGCCATCCGCCGTTTCAGTGGCTTGAAATGCCGGATCATTCCTGTTGAATCAAAGGATTTTGTTACCTTAGCCAAACGTCCGGGATATTCTGTCCTGAATAAAACAAAAATAAAGAACACTTTTCAGCTGACCATTCCACATTGGATGGACAGCCTGGAACTTTGCATAACCAACCAAAAAAATGGATAAAAAATGGAAAACACCGAACTGTTAAGGTATTGCGAAGCGAAAGCCCAATCGTGGCTTTCTCCGGTTTACGATGAAAGCACCCGGAAAGAAGTGCTGAGGATGCTTGAAAATCCGGATAAAACCGAATTGATTGATTCTTTTTACAAAGATCTGGAGTTCGGAACGGGAGGCCTCCGGGGGATCATGGGCGCTGGCACCAACCGGATGAACATTTATACCGCTGGCGCTGCCACACAAGGCCTGGCCAACTACCTGAAGCAGAATTTTGCCGGACTTCCGGAGATCAAAGTCGCCATAGGACATGATTGCCGCAACAACAGCCGCCTGTTTGCAGAAAGCAGCGCCGGCATCCTGGCTGCCAACGGAATCAGGGCTATGTTGTTCGAAGACCTGAGACCCACCCCGGAAATGTCGTTCGCCATCCGGGAATATGGCTGCCAGAGCGGTATCATTATCACCGCCTCCCACAATCCCAAAGAATATAATGGTTACAAAGCTTACTGGGACGATGGTTCCCAGATTGTTGAACCTCACGATGTCAACATCATCAACGAAGTGAAAACCATCCGGCCGGAGAATATCCTGTTTAACGGCCCAAAAGATCTGGTCACCCTCCTGGGGGCAGAAACAGATCAGAAATTTTTAGAAAAGGTGAAAAGCGCCTCCCTCTCCCCGGAGGTGGTCAACCGATACAAAGATCTGAAAATCATCTACACACCCATCCATGGTACCGGGGTGAAACTGGTGCCTATGGCACTGGAGGCCTTCGGTTTTACCCAAATCATCCATATCCCGGAGCAGGATGTTGTCAGCGGGGATTTTCCGACCGTCATCTCTCCCAATCCTGAAGAACCAGCTGCTATGGAAATGGCAATGGCACGGGCTTATGAAACCGATGCTGAACTGGTACTGGCTACCGACCCGGATGCCGACCGCATCGGGGTCATGGTGAAAAACCACCACGGGAAATATGTCATCATCAATGGCAACCAGACAGCCATGCTCTTTATTTATTACATCGTCACCAAAATGAAGGAAAACGGCTCCCTTAGAGGTAACGAATTCGTGGTGAAAACCATCGTTTCCACCGAGCTGATTGCTGAAATGGCTGTCAGAAACAATGTGGAGATCTTTGATGTTTATACCGGTTTCAAATACATTGCAGAAGTTATCCGGGAAAATGAAGGTGTGAAAAAATACATCGGCGGCGGAGAAGAGAGCTTTGGCTTTATGCCGGCAGATTTTGTCAGGGATAAGGATGCCGTTACTTCCTGCGCCCTGATGGCGGAAATTGCCGCCTGGGCAAAAAGCAAAGGGAAAAGTCTGTATGAGCTGCTTCAGGATATTTACCTGGAATATGGCTATTCCAAGGAAAAAATGAAATATGTGGTACGCAAAGGCCAGGCAGGCGCCGAAGAAATCAGGCAGCTGATGGTACGCTTCCGGAATCAGCCTCCGTTAGCCCTTGCCGGATCACCCCTGGTCATGATCAAAGATTATGAAACTTTAAAAGAGAAAAACCTGATAACAGGGGAGGAAAAGCCCATACACCAGAAAACCACCTCTGATGTGCTTCAGTTCTTTACCGCCAGTGGTACCAAAATCTCCGTAAGGCCTTCCGGAACAGAACCCAAAATAAAGTTCTATTTTGAAGTAAAGGGCGAATTGAAGAGCCGTCATGATTTTGACCAGGCTGAGGAAAAAGCCGACCAGCTGATCGACTCCATGATGACAGAACTGGGGCTTTAGGCAAAATTTATGAAATAAATATAAAATTTTAAATATCAACAAATTATGAAGAAATTAGCTTTTTTGATCTTATTGCTTCCTGTGGCATTGGCTTTTGGACAGCAAAAACCCACCATGACAATGAAACCCGAAATGACAGAAATCTGGGAACCAGAAATTCCGGTGGTCAGCCCTGGGGCAGCTTATGGAGATCTTCCCGGTGATGCTATTTCGCTTTTCAACGGGAAAAACCTGGATGAGGAATGGACCAACCGGAACGGGGAAAAGCCGGGATGGAAAGTGGAAAATGATGCCGTTACCGTAGTGAAGGGTACTGGCGAAATCCGCACCAAAAGGAAATTCAACAGTTTTCAGCTGCACATCGAATGGCGGTCGCCTGCCGAAGTGTCGGGTGAAAGCCAGGGTAGGGGAAACAGCGGTGTTTTTCTTCAGGGAATTTATGAAGTACAGGTACTCGACAATTACAACAACCGCACCTACCGCAACGGTCAGGCAGGTAGCCTTTACAAACAATATCCGCCATTGGTGAACGTCTGCCGCAAACCGGGAGAATGGCAGACCTACGACATTATTTACAATGCACCGGTTTTCAAAGCTGATGGGAGTTATCTTGTTCCTCCCCATGTAACGGTTTTGCAAAATGGGGTGTTGGTGCAGAATAATGTGGCGCTCAGAGGCCCGACCGAATACATCGGAATTCCGGAATACACGGTCAAACCACATGGCGCGGAAAGTATCGTTCTTCAGGATCATGGTAATCCGGTAAGCTTCCGGAATATCTGGATACGTGAAATATTATAAAATCCTGATTTGTTGTTTATTGTAGCGCTCACGGAACACCGGATCCTTGGTCCGGTGCTGGTTCCCTGTATGGCCGTCCCACATCCGCCCAGTTTGGAGGTGGAATCAATATTGAGGCCAAAAGATATTGATAATCAAAAGTATAGCTTAAGCGTTGCTGAGAAGGAAATTGTCAGGTTAGCCGGCAAATACTCCCAGACAAACCTTTTGGCACGTTTTTCCAGAAATGGCAACCCTGATGAATTTTTCAGCGCCCATAATGCCGATTTTCTGAAAAAGCAAGTCATTCCTTATGTTGAAAAACAGATTGTTGCCATCATCAGGCTAATGATGGGGTCAACGATTCCCCTGTATAAAAAAGATTCCAAATACACCCGGCTGTATGAGGAGGATTTGATACAAGTTCCCACAACATTTGCATCGGCTGATTTCAGGTTTAGCCGTACTGGCAATGGAACAGAATACCGGCTGCGGCTGTGGCAGGGTGATCATGAAATAAAGGTGCTGAACCGGAATGTTCAGGTCATTGCCCAGGAACCTGCGATTTTCCTTTATGGAAATCAGCTGAATATCTTCAGGGATATCGGGTTCAAAAAGATCAATCCTTTTTTAACAAAGGAGGCGATTTCCATTCCTCCGGAAATGGAAGAGAAATATTACCGGAATTTTGTTGCGGGGATTGTGGCAGAGCACCCTGTAAAAGCTTCCGGATTTCTGCTGAATGAGATCAATAAGCCTCCAGTGCCTGTGCTTTCCATGGAAAATGATCTGGCAGGTATGCCTGTTTTTGTCCTAAGGTTCAGTTACTCCGGTAAAGAAATCTTATGGACGGAACGAAAACAGTTTTTTGTCAGTGTTGATTTCTCCGGAAATGAATGCCGGATAGACCGTCTTCACAGGGAAAAATCAACGGAAGATGCTTCTGTCCGTTATTTGCTGGGTTTGGGGCTGGAAGAAAAATCAGGTGTTTTCGGTATTCCCAACCTTCGCGTATTGGATGAGCGTGATGCTTTGTATTACAGTGTATCCTGGCTTTCCCGGTATCGCAGCCATCTGGAGGCTGCTGGCTTTGAAATCAGGCAGAATGCCTTACCCAAACAATATTTCACGGGGACAGCAGAAGTGAAATTTGACATCAAAGAAAAAAATGACTGGTTTGACGTTTATGGGGTGGTCATTTTTGGCGATTTCCGCATTCCTTTTCTGAAGTTGAGAAAATACATTCTGAACGACATCCGGGAATTTGAACTTCCCGACGGATCAGTTGCCATACTTCCCGGGGAATGGTTCAGCCGGTATAAAATTCTGTATCCTTTCGTCAAAGGCGAAGGATTCCAAATGACCTTTCACCGCCACCATGCCCACCTTCTGCCAGTGGGGACTCTTCCCGTGAATACCGCCTGGCTGAACGGTTTATACCAGGATTTTGAGCAATTGCCACAGGTGGCCCTTCCGGAAGAGCTGAAGGCTGACCTCCGGAGTTACCAGCTGACCGGTTATCGCTGGATGTATACCCTATTCAGACATAACCTTGGCGGGTGCCTGGCCGATGACATGGGGTTGGGTAAGACGGTACAGGCCATAGCCTACCTTTTGAAAGTCAGGAAGTTGCTGAAGACGATTCCAGCGAAAAAGGCTGCCGGCACTGCCCAGTTATCCCTGTTTGAAGATGCTGAAACCGTGTCAGGCCAACCTGCTTCCCTCGTGGTGATGCCAACTTCCCTGGTGCATAACTGGGAAAGTGAACTGGCACGTTTTGCACCCGTGCTGAAAGTATACAGACATACCGGTCCTCAAAGAATGGCCTATTGGCAGGGCCATGACCCTGCAGCGCATTACGATGTCATCCTGACCACTTACGGAACTGTCCGGAACGACGTGGAATTCATGAAAGACACTGAATTTTTCAGCCTGATCCTTGACGAGAGCCAGCAAATAAAAAACCCACATTCCAAAACCTATAAAGCGGTTATAGAGCTCAAAGCTAAGCACCGCCTGGTACTTACGGGAACCCCGGTGGAAAACTCATTGGCAGATCTCTGGTCACAGATGAATTTCATCAACCGCGGCCTTCTCGGCAGCTATGCTTTTTTCCGGCAGAATTTTTTGCTTCCTGTGGAAAGCAAACAGGAAGAAAGCGTTACCACCAAGCTGCAAATGCTGGTCAGACCTTTCATTTTGCGTCGAACCAAGGAGGAGGTGGCTTCCGATCTTCCCCCTAAAATGGAGCAGATCATTTACTGTCAGATGGCTCCCGAGCAGGAATCGGAATATGAAAAGGAAAAATCTCTGATACGGAACGCCATTTTGATGTCCGTGGAAAACCAGGGCATCCGGAAATCTTCCATGGTGATTTTACAAGGGTTGATGAAACTCCGGCAGTTGGCCAATCATCCCAGGCTGCTCCATCCGGAAAGCAAAATGGAATCGGGAAAATTTTCAGAAGTGATACGTTTGCTTGAAAACATTGTGGAGGAAAACCACAAGGTACTGGTATTTTCCTCATTCGTCAGCCACCTGGAACTGGTGCAGGAACAGCTGGAAAAGGAAAATTGGAAATATTCCATCCTTACAGGGTCGAGCCGGAACCGGAAGGAAATAATCCGGCAATTCCAGGATGATCAGGATAACCATATATTTCTGATTTCCCTGAAAGCAGGTGGTTTAGGGCTTAACCTCACCAGCGCCGGTTATGTTTTTCTGCTCGATCCCTGGTGGAATCCTGCTTCAGAAAACCAGGCCGTAGACCGTGCCCACAGGATAGGACAGGAAAAGCATGTTTTCGTGTACCGCTTTATTACGGAAAACACCGTTGAGGAAAAGATTGAAAAGCTCAAGGAGAAAAAAAGTAACCTGGCCGAACTGGTTATCAACCGGAACGATCCCTTTACTGCATTCTCTCAGGAGGAAATTCTGTCTATGTTTTAAGCGGTACGTTTATTCTTTGGGTCTGGCCGATTCCACACCGATCCTTTTCCCGTTGAACTGAACTTTCTGAAACGCCTTCTGAATGTCCCGTTCATAACGGTGGTCTATCTCGAAGAAGGAAAAATTCCTCATTACTTCGATTTGGCCAATTTCCACTGATTTACCGGGCATTTGCCGGTTGATCAGCTGGATGATTTCTTTCTTGTCGAGTTGATCGTTTTTGCCCATGTTCATGAAGAAGCGGGAAAAAGAGATGCCTTTTCGCTGCCAGCGTGAAGCATCAGGATTAGATCTGCCGGTCCTGTCAGTTCTGTCGGCTCTGTCGTAGGAAGAATTCCTTTTCTCTCTCCTGTTTTCCCCCTGGAAATTCTCCTGCCTGTTTTTCCGGGAAGAAGTCTCATGGTGTTCCACATTGAGATCCGGGGCATTCTGGTAAGCCTCCAGGAAGCGGTTAAATTCCACGGAAATAAAGTGCCGGATCAAATCTTCGCGGTCAAGCCATTCCAGTTTTCTGAAGATCACCTGCAGATAGTTTTCGATTTCTTCGGTGTTCACCTCTACCTTTTCAACTTTATCCACCAGGTTGAAGAGTTGTTTTTCACAAATGTCGCGACCGGTTGGAACGGGTTTGCGTTCCATCTTTTTCCCCAGCATCCGCTCGATATCCTTCAGTTTTCCGGTTTCTTTCAGATGGAGGATGGAAATGGAAATTCCTTTTTTCCCGGCTCTTCCGGTACGACCGCTCCGATGGATGTAAATTTCAGGATCATCGGGCAGGTTATAGTTGATGATGTGGGTAAGGTCATTGACATCCAGACCGCGGGCTGCCACGTCGGTGGCCACCAGGATCTGCAGATGGCGGTTGCGGAAGCGGTTCATGACGATGTCGCGCTGATCCTGCGACAGGTCTCCATGCAGGGCATCTGCATTGTACCCATCCCTGATCAGGTTATCGGCCACTTCCTTGGTTTCAATACGTGTGCGGCAGAATACGATTCCGTATATCCGGGGGTTCACGTCGGCAATTCGCTTCAGCGCTTCGTAACGGTCACGGGCATGGACCATGAAATATTCGTGCGACACGTTTTCAGCGCCGGCATTCATTTTTCCAGTGGAGATCTCCAGCGGAGATTTCATGTATTTGGCAGCGATCGCCATCATTTCGTGCGGCATAGTGGCTGAAAAGAGCAAGGTTTGCCGGTCGGAGGGAGTAAGCGACAATATCGTGTCAAGATCATCCTTAAACCCCATGGAAAGCATTTCGTCGGCTTCATCCAGAACGAGCCATTTGACACGGCTGAGGATCAGCTTTTTCCGGTTGATCAGATCAACAGCCCTGCCTGGTGTGGCCACCACTATGGCAGCGCCTTTTTCCAGCTTCTTGATCTGGTCATTGATGGAAGCCCCGCCATAGACCGGAACGATGGTCATGCCCGGTTTATGGGCAGCAAAGCGGGTCAGGTCATTGGTAATCTGCATGCAGAGTTCACGGGTCGGGCAAAGGACCAGCGCCTGGGTAGCCTTCAAACCAGGATCAGTCAGCTGAACAACCGGCAAGCCGAAAGCAGCAGTCTTTCCCGTTCCTGTTTGTGCAAACGCCAATATGTCGGTGCGCTCTTTCAGAAGCGCAGGTATGGTTTTTTCCTGAATCGGTGTGGGTACCTCGAATCCCAGTTCTTTCACTGAGAGTAACAGCATGGGATCCAATCCCATCTCTTCAAATAACAGCATGAAAAATAATTTGTAAAATGAGGCGCGAAGGTATCTCTTTTACCGATATAAATCCTGATCATCCTGTAAATCCTGTAATTCCCGGTAAATGTTGGTATTTGGGTAACATTGGCTACTTTGATTCGGGTGATTTTTATTCAAACCTTCTCGGAGAAGGCGGTTGTGGTTGAAAACTCCAGTATTTCTGACGGGTTTGTTCATTCAGCAGAAAACCCACCAGACCGACATCTTTTGGATGATTGGGGTAAAAAGTGAGCCTGACCTGCAGGGTTTTCAGCACCAGCGATTCGTTGTGGAGCCGCATTCCGATTCCAATGCCACTGTAACTTTTACCCTCGAATATCCAGCTGTTTTCTTCCTGCAGGATTCCAAAATCAGCAAAAAGGAAAAATGCCATGTTGAAGCGGTAAAAATCGCGGTTCCTGAAATAGACCGTTTCAGCTGAAATACTGAGGCGTTGTTTACCACTTACCTCCTCGCTTTCAAATCCCCTGATCAGGTCGTTTTTCTCAAAGAGCAGTTTTTCCGTTTCAAAACGGTTAAGACCAAGCCGGTAGTTCATGTTCAGAAATTGCCGGAAACGGGCATTGCCACGTGTCAGAAACCTGGAAATGAAGTTGAAGTTCATTTCCGCAAGTCCTTGTGAGACTTTTCCCGAACTGAAATAGCCGCTTAGTCCGCCGCCCAGGTAAAGATAGCTGTTGGAACGAGGAGACAGAAAACTGGCGCTGGACATGAAGATGTGGGAATAATAGCGTTTCCCCGCTTCGTTGTTGTCAAATCCTACCACCCATTCATTTTTGAAACCTCCCGGAATATCTTCGGTAATGCCGAAACCATAAATCAGTTCATCGGTTTTGAAGGTTCTTTTGGACCATGTGATTCCCGCCAGGTAAAGATCAGTGTTTCTGTAAAATTGTGGAATTCCCGGAGGGGGTTCAGGCCGCATGCTGAAACGTTGGTGAATATATTGCGCTGACAGGGTAACCTGGACTGGAGAGAGGCCTTTGCTTGTCTGGAAATTTCTTCCTGCCCATGCGCTCCACTGGAAAAAACCAATGGGGGGGTTACGCTTCAGGTGTTGTTCTCCGGGTAATTCCTGTGTTCTTTTGAAGAGATAACCTTTTGCGCCATATCCCCATTTGTCGGATATCCTGAGAAAATTCTTGTTGAGTTCCGTCATGGCGCCTTCATTCAGATAAGTGTTCATATACCCCGCGGTGAGGGTAACGAACCGGCCCCCCAGGTTGGGAACCCTGTAAAAAGTTTCAACTCCTGTATAAGGTTGCCGGGTCAGGTGTCCCACAAAACGGGCCGACATTTCATGACCGAAGCCAAAAAGATTCCGGTTGTATAACTCTAATGCAGCTGATTCCCAGCCGGTAACATCTCCGGTAATTCCAATGGAAAAACGATCCTGGGTCAGCAATGTGAGGTTAACTGACTCCTGATCCAAAGTGTCGGGTGTCACAAAGAACCTGACATCCCGGATAAAAGGCAGGGCACGGAGTATCCTTTCATTGTCATGAATGACGGCAGCATTGAACCGTTCTCCTTTATGGAACAGCAGATTCCTCCGTAAATTGTGGAGATCGGTCCGTGTGTGGAGCATGTTCCCTGCTTTTTCATACCAAAATGTGGCTTTCCGGGTGGTATCCCTTACACTGGGACCAAAAACCTCCAGCCTGACTATCCGTATCTGTCCGATGGTCTTGCCGTTAAAGTTTTCCAGATTACTTAAACTGTCTGTTTTTCTGATGCCTGAAGTAAACAAAGCCTGATGAAGCAGTTTTGTAATCTTATTGTGCCCGGCCTTTGATTTCAGGGAATCATAGAAATTGTTGTATTTTTCGGTGGGATCTGTTTTTGCCTTCAGGGAATCTTTAACAGCGACCTGGGCAAATGCCGGGCAATCCCAAAATGTGAATAAAATGGGCAACGCAAGGCAGGGGATGAAGATTATCCACTTTTTCATACAGGGAATAAAGTAACAAAAAAATCAGTATGCATCTTTAATACACTGTTATTCAATATGTTAAAATGTGTTAAAATGGAAAAACACAATTTTTCTCAGGTGCAGTTAATTTTTACTTTTGTTGCAGGATGAAGCGACTGGTCAATCTATACAGGAATAACATTTATGGAATAATCGGAACTTTACTGTTTCATGTTTTCCTGATTGGGTTTTTATTGCTGGCTGAAATTCGCCAGAAGGGAGAAATCAGCGAGAACGCCTTGGAAATTGAGATTCCCATCGAATTGATCAGCGAAGCAGAGGAGTTGCTTGCAGCCCTGGATCGTTCAAACGGAGAAGTCGGGTTACCGGAGAATGGCAGTGACATGTATGAGGGTACCAACCTGGCTTCCAACCGGTCGGTGTTGAATGCTACAGATCGTTTTTTTGATGAACAATATGAAAAGGAAGTTGCTTCAGCAAAAGAACTGGCCGATGCAGTCGATGAACAACTGTCGAAGGAGTTGACGGATATTGAAAGTATCCCAATGCCGGAGGATGTGACCGAAGGCAAAACAAAGGAGGAGATCAGCAATGTTGTATATTCAGGAAAGAGCAATATAGAATACCAGCTGGCCAACCGCCATCACCTTCGTTTGCCCATTCCGGTTTATCTTGCAAGGGGTGGGGGTGAGGTTATTGTTGATGTTGTGGTGAACAGGCAGGGACGTGTGGTCTCTGCAAAACCAAGGCGTTCAGGGCAGTTAAGGGACGAACAGATATACCTTTACGCCGGAATTGCTGCCCAAAGGAGCGTTTTTAACACAGATGAAACAGCCCCTGCCCTCCAGACGGGAACCATCCGTTATACCTTTATTGCCCAGTAAATGCGCTAATTTAGCGTTAACTTTAACAAGTTTTAACATTGACGGTTTGCTTTAACTACCCCAAAGGTGTACCTTTGCGCCACGTTTATTTTCATAAGTTTAGGTTTAGTTAGGTTAGTTAGTTTAAAGAGAAAGGATAGAATGTTGATTCTATCCTTTTGTTTTTTTGGGCTATCTGCACATTTTGAAGGCGCGTGCCCCCTTTGATATCAGTTTTTATTCTAATTTTATTGTCCTCAGCGTAAATGGATTGTTCCCATTCTGAATGAAGGGTTGTCTGTTTATCAGTCAAGTAATATAATTTATGTTAGTTGGGTTACCTTTTACCCGATTCAAGAATAATATATAGTGATATGAAAGCATATACGGATGAACAAATCCAGAAAGGGATCCTGCGTCATGACAACCTGATTCTTTCTCACATTTACCGGCAATATTTTTATAAAGTCAACACATTTATCAGGAAGAACAGCGGTACCGAAGAAGACGTCAATGATATCTTTCAGGAGGCGATCATTGTGATATACAGAAAATTAAAAGAGAATGAGCAATTGTTCTCCGATCGTTCTTTCGAAATTTATCTGTTTTCGGTTTGCCGGTTTTTATGGCTGAAGAGTCTTCAAAAAAGAAAAACAGAAAAGGAAAAGATCAACGACAGTCTGCCATTTACGCAGGAGGTGTACGATGATGATCTGGTGGCGGTGGTGGAGAAAAACGAAAGGTTTCTCCTCTATCAGAAACATTTTAAAAACATCAGCAGCGACTGTCAAAAGATATTACAGCTCTTTTTCGATAAAGTACCGGTCAAACAGATTGCTCAAA
The DNA here is from genome assembly GCA_027451165.1 of Prolixibacteraceae bacterium. GTDB lineage: Bacteria > Bacteroidota > Bacteroidia > Bacteroidales > Prolixibacteraceae > UBA1413. The sequence goes on from DAIDJX010000016.1 coordinate 20,591, forward strand.
TGATGGGGTTCAAGAGCGAAAAATATGCAAAGACAAGAAAGTATAAATGCAAAGAATTATTAATAGAAAGAATTAAACAGGATCCTGAATATAAAAAACTCTTTGAAGATGATACATAAATTCAATGATTCAGAACGGTTTGACCTTTCGGTCGGCCATTTGGAACAAAGTAAATTTCCTTTAGAGGAAGAAAACGAAATGTTAATGTCCGGTTCCCACAATGGAAAAGATCATTTTTTTGACCTCCCGGACGCACTTATCGAGCGGGATATTATGCATCTCAGGGATACACTCCGGGAAATTGCCGGAAAAAGAAAGCAATCTCTGAAGATGGGTGATGTGCCTTTTGATTTAACCGGACAGAGTAACTTTGACCAGGTACTGGAAGAGGCCGACCTGGAGGAGATTTCCCAGTTGTTAGCCGGTAAACCCCTCCCCAAAATTCATCTCCACCACCATCGCAGGGCTATGGGTGAAAATCAGCATCAGTTTTATCTGGAGCAGCTGGAGGCTGTAGAGGGGAGCCCTGATGAGGAATTTAATCAGGAATATCCGGTTGATCTGCCCGGATTGGAGGAAGCCCTCAAGGAATCCGACATCATGAATTTGAGGGAGAAGTTGCAGCATCTTCCGTCTTCGGTCATTCAAACTCCCTATTCTGCGGAAGAAATTGACAAATACCTGGCAGGAGAGGGTTCGAAAGAGGATTTGGATGTCTTTGAAGCTGATCTGGAGTTAAATCCCCTGCTTCTTGGCGATGTCAGTCTGTTTACCGGAATCGATGAAGCAGTTGGGGAAAGGGATATCATGGCGATGAGGGCTAAGTTGGAAAGGTTGATGCAAAGCGAACACTCCTCATCCCGGACGCTACCGGAGGCTGAAGATTATGTCCAGGGCGAGTTGACGGATGAACAAAAGGCTGAGTTTGAAAATGACCTTTTTGAACAACGTGATTTGCGTGCAGAGGTCAATTTGTTGAAAAACCTGGAAAAGTCGATGCAGGAAGAGGATATCCTTTCACTGAGAGATCAGTTGAAGCAAATTTCAATGCAGGAAGACATTCAGGGGAAGAAAACCGGTTCATTTGTGCTGACTCCCCTAAAAGAAGGCAGGCTGCGAAGAAATGGGACTTATGCTGCCCTATTTCTGCTGCTGGTAGGTATTTCTTCCCTGATGTTCCATTTTTTGGGAAGCGCTCCTCCGGAATATGATCAGTACTTCCCCAGTCCACAGACCATTGGCGCATTCCGGTCGGTCGACGATTCCACTGATCCGGAATTATTGCGGGGATTTGACCTGCTCAGACAAAATGAGTATACGGGGGCACTTATCAGCTTCGGAAAAGTCCTCCAACAAAACAACCAGGACCAGTCGGCCCGTTTTTATTCGGGATTTACCTGCCAGAAATTAAACCGGGATGGCGATGCTTTATTCCATTT
>DAIDJX010000017.1 GCA_027451165.1 Prolixibacteraceae bacterium
ACCGCTGAGATTGAAAGCGTCATGGTCACCCATCCCTTTGTGGCTGAAGCCGCTGCCATTGCCATTCCCCATACCCTTAAAGGCAATGCGATACATATGTTTGTGATCCTGAAGAGGGGACATGAAGCCTCCCATGAGCTGGAAAACGAATTGATTCAACACATGGTGGTACACCTGGGTCCGATTGCCCGTCCGGAAGAAGTCAGGATTGTTGAATCGCTTCCCAAAACCCGTAGCGGTAAAATCATGCGCAGGGTGCTGAAAGCCAGATTACAGGGATTGCCCGAAGGCGACCTCAGTACGCTGGAAGAATAATGCTGCTGGCAAAGTTTTCCCAATTTGAACAGAGCAACGGATTTTCAGAATCCAAAGGAATTATCCTCCTTTAGGTGTTCACCGTATCCGGTATTTCCGCCCCATTCAGCCAATTATTTGATCACCAAAGGGTTCGCAAGTCTGTTCATTTCTCCTTTCAGGTATGCCCGGAAGCCTTCCTCTGTTTTCCATTGCTCCTTTTCCAATCCCCAGACGGCAGAAAACCAATGGATTGAAGGTTTGGTCTCCGACTTTTTCTGAGAAATATAACAGGTTTGACTGATGAGGTTGCTGAAACTTTTTTCCTTCACCGTCTGAAATCCTTTGGCAAAATAGTCAATATCAGTGGTTCTGCCGGTTTTTCCGACCTCATTTTCAGGGACAATCACCGCCATTCCGAGTTCATCGTTGTTGAGGGATTGTTTGTCGTGGGTCCCCATGCAGGTGAATCCGGATTCTGAAAAGCTGAAAGGTTCGCGGGTCAACCGGCTTGTTACTATTCCGGTTACGACCTCAGCACCCAAAGGAGCTTCCGGAACCACTACTTCGGAAGTGAACCAGTACTTCCCGGGATAAACCGTAATTCTTTCAGTTGCTTCGAGGTTCAGGCTGTCGACATGCCAGCCGCTGTAGCGGAGTTCAAACACCGAACGAACCGGTCCTTCAGTAATTTTCCGGTATTCATATACATTGGTAGATCCCAGCCGGTATAAGCTGTCATTCCACAGCAATGCAATCCCTCCCGAACCCAGGGAACTTCCACAGTGCAAAACATCCATACCCCACCAGGAGAGGTCATGGTAACTTTTGTACCCGGGCTGGTTCAGGCTGTCGATAACCAGTTCGGGTCTGATTTTTCCGAAGAGATCCTTCACATTCCGGCAGTCAAAGTAGTTCCGGAAACCGAATTTGTCGTTTTCCCAGTTGACGCTTTCTGCCTGAGCAATGATCCGGAAAGAATCCCTGCAGGATGGAGCAGTATAGTTATCCACTTCAGCATAGGAGCCATCCGGTTGTACAATGCCCAGCCGGAGGTTTGTCCTTTTGGGGAAAGTGGGATAGGCGGATGAATCGGTGAACGAAACAACCATTTTAGATTCTCCGGAAGCTGCCATATTCAGCAATACTGCCACCTCGTCCCATTTCCCGTCTCCATTTATATCGTCCACCTGTGATGGCAGGGTAAGCCCGTTTATGGTGAAAAGCGGCCATTCTCCGGCTGGAATGGCCAGTTTGGCTGACACTTCATTGCGGGTGAAAATCAATACTTCATCGTTTCTTTCCACCGGAAGCGGATTTACGATTACCCAACCGGTCTGTTTACGGCAGGAACTCATTCCAACCACCAACATCAGGATAGTCAATAAATATTTATACATAGCCTACAAAAATATTCAGGTCGTTCAGATGTTCAAATGTTCTGAGGTCCATTTTCAAATTTTCAAATTACCTCATTTTCAAATTTTAAGTGAATTTCTCTGGCTAAAGATCATTTTCACCCTTCACATACCCGAAGTTGGCGAGGATACCTCCATCAACGAACAGCACATGGCCATTCACGAAATTGCTGGCCTGAGAGGCCAGGAAAAGTGCTGCATTGCCGACATCTTCCGGTTCGCCCCAGCGGCTGGCCGGAGTGCGCATCATCACCAGGTCGTTGAAAGGATGATTCCCTTCGCGGATAGGAGCGGTTTGTGCTGTGGCAATGTAGCCCGGGCCAATTCCGTTTACCTGGATGTTGTATTTTGCCCATTCGCAGCACATACTGGCAGTCAGCAACTTAAGTCCTCCCTTGGCAGAAGCATAGGCCGAGACGGTGTTGCGGCCGTAAATGCTCATCATGGAGCACATGTTGATGATTTTTCCCGCCCGTTTCTCAATCATTCCGGGAGCTACCCGTTTGCCCACGATCAGCGGCGCCACGAGGTCCACGTCAATCACTTTCCGGAAATCTTCCACCGGCATATCCAGGATTTTTACACGTTTAATGATTCCGGCATTGTTGACCAGAATATCGATGGTACCGACCTCCCGCTCAATGGCCGAAATCCCCCGGTCGACATCTTCCTCACTGGTAACATCAAAAACAATGGTAAAGGCATCAATGCCTGCTTCTGCATATTGCTTCCTGGCTTCATCCAACCTGGACTGATCCAGATCATTCACACAAATTTTCGCTCCGGCCTGACCCAGAATTTTTCCGACAGCCATACCAATCCCGTGCGTTCCCCCGGTGATCAGGGCTACTTTCCCTGAAAGGTCAAAAAGTTCATTCATAATATTTTGTTGTGGTTTTTAAATCTAACTGGACTTACTTATTCTGCTTATCGGTAATCAGTAATCGGTATTCGGTATTCGGTATTTGAACTGGTATCCGATCACCGATTACCGATTACCGATCACCGGTTACCGGTTACCTGAGTTCACCTGGTTTGATGGCATCCATGTCAGCGTAGTCGAGGTTTTCCCCGGCCATGCCCCAGATGAACGAATAGTTGGCGGTTCCGGCGGCAGAATGAATGGACCAGCTGGGCGACAATACCGCCTGTTCGTTTTTCATCCAGATATGACGCGTCTCCTGTGGTTGTCCCATGAAATGACAAACGGCCTGTCCTTCAGGCACTTCAAAATAGAAATAGACCTCATTCCGGCGGGAATGGGTATGCGGAGGCATCGTATTCCAAACCGAACCCGGTTTCAACTCCGTCAATCCCATCTGTAGCTGGCAGGTAGGTACCAACTGGTTGATAATAAGCTGGTTGATCTGTCGTTCGTTCGAGGTTTCCAGCGCCCCGAGTTTCAGAACCCTTGCTTTGTCAAGGGTGATGTGGGCAATGGGATAGGCTTTGTGTGCCGGTGCTGAGTTCAGGTAGAACTTTGCTGGTTGAGCTGGATTTGCGCTGCGGAAAATAACCTCCCGGTTACCCTGACCAACATAAAGTGCTTCTTTGTATTTCAGGACATATTCCGTTCCATCAACGGTGACGGAACCGGTTTGCCCGACGTTAATGATCCCCAGTTCCCGGCGTTCCAGGAAATAGCCGGCTTTCAGCGCATCCACCGTTTCGAGAGTCAGATCTTCACTAACGGGAAAAGCTCCACCGGTGATGTACCTTTCTATGTGGGAATAGACCAGCCGGATGTTTCCCGGGTCCATGATGGTTTCCACCAGAAATTCCTTCCGGATTCGCTCCGTGCCGTAGCTTTTGAAATCCTCCGGATGATAGTTGAGACGTTCTTCAAAAATGATAGCCATATTGTTATTTTTTGTTGATGTAATCAGAACTGACCGGTGTATGCCGGCCTTTGCAAAGTTAAAGCTTTACGTTCAAAACCATCCCTGAATTTAACTTTTCCCGGAAAATATTAAAACAGGTTAATGTAAATGATTTTAAACTTACAAATAAATTATCGGTAGCTTTGCTGAAATTTCACAGGTATGCCGGGAAAACTGACTTGCGGATTTTTACTGATTTTAATACTGGTTGGGTGTAGTCATCCGGCTACAGAGAAAAAGTTGACAATAGCCACACTGAAAGGGCCCTCCTCCATGGGAATGATCCGGCTGATTGACAGCCTCCGCAGCGAATCTGCCTCATCCGTTCAGGTACTTATCCTTAATGAACCCCTGCAGGTCAGGAAGATGATGATTGAGCGGACAGCTGATTTTGCCATTCTTCCCTCCACACTGGCAGCTGTAATGTACAACAAGGGGCTGGATTACCGTTTGCTGGCCATCCCGGTGTGGGGATCCCTTTACCTGGCCGGAACAGATACAACTGTTACCGGGTTCTCTGACCTGAAAGGGAAACGAATATTCCTGATGGCGCGGGGAATGACCCCTGATGTACTCTTTCGACACCTGTTACTGAAAAACGGAATCGATCCCGACAAAGACATAAACCTGGATTATTCCTTTCCAACCCACATTGATCTGGCCAATGCCGTAAAGGCGGGTCAGGCCGGTCTGGCCGTCATCTCAGAACCACAGCTCAGTCTGGCGATGAAACTCAATCCTGAAGTGAAACGAATATTTTCCCTGCATGAAGAATGGACCCGTTTTGAGGGGATACCTATTGCGGAGACGGCTTTTATGGCCGGGAACTCTGTTATCCGGAATAACAGGGCTGTGGTGGAACAACTGCTGAAAAGTTATGATCTTTCCAACCGGTGGGTAGTACAGCATCCCGACAGTGCCGCCGACCTGATTGTCCGCTACCAGATTCTGCCGGAAACGGAATCTGCGCTCCACGCCATTCCGCAAATAAATTTTAAATTTGTACGGGCCGACACCATCAGGAAGCAAGTATCAGACTATTTCAAGGTCTTCTTTGAGTTGAATCCTGACATTGTCGGTGGAAGAATTCCGGATGAAAATTTCTATTACAGGTAAACAATTCTGGGGATTTGCTGCAGTGGTATTCCTGCTGGCGGTCTGGAAAATAGTTTCGCTGCTGGTGGGTTCCGGTTTCGTACTTCCTTCTCCTGAAAAGACGCTTTTAACGACGATGGGTCTTTTTGGGGAAAAGGAGTTTCTCTCCGTGGTGAGCTCTACCCTGATGCGAGGACTGGCCGGTTTTGCCCTCTCAGTCATTCCGGGGATCGGACTGGGTGTCCTTGCCGGTTTGCATCCGAATTTCAATGCCTTTCTGCAACCCATTCTGATTACCATCCGCTCTGTACCGGTCATTGCCCTGATCCTGCTCGCCCTGATATGGTTTTCCCCCGGGTTGGTACCGGTATTCATTGCCTTACTGACCATGTTCCCGTTCATCTGCATCAACGTGATTGATGGCATGAAAAGCATAGACCGGGAGCTGACCGAGATGGCCTCTTTTTACCGTGTTGGCAGGTACCGGATGATCAGGGAGTTGTACATTCCGGGCATCATGCCTTTTATCATCAGCGGGGCATCCAGTGCGATGGGCATTGGCTGGAGGGCCATCATTACCGGGGAAGTGCTCAGTCAGCCCCGTTATGGGATAGGTACCCTGATGCACGAAGCCCAGACTTTCCTGAATGTAGATGCCGTCATTGCATGGACGATCCTGGCTGTAGCCCTCGGTTTCGGATTTGAAAAAATCATCCGCTGGTCAGAGAGAAAACTTTTTTCCTGGAGATACTGAGATGAGCCTGGAAGTCATAAATATAAGTAAAAGGTATCAGGATCTCCTTCTATTTGAGGATTTTAGCGCTGGCTTTGAGGAGGGTAAGATTACCTGTATTCTTGGGCCTTCAGGATGCGGAAAAACTACCCTGCTGAATATGATTGGCGGGATTGTAAAGCCGGATAAGGGTTCCCTGAATGGGTTCGATGATAAAAGGATATCTTACATCTTCCAGGATCCACGTTTGTTGCCCTGGAAAACAGTCCAAGGAAATATCGGATTTGTTCTGGGAAATGAGATCCCGGCGGTTGAAAGACAGAAGATTGTTGATCATTTTATTCAGCTGGTGGGGCTGAATGGATTTGAAAACTTTTATCCCTCCAGACTGAGTGGTGGAATGCGCCAGCGCCTTTCCATTGCCCGCGCGTTTGCATACCCTTCAGAGGTTATTCTGATGGATGAACCACTTAAGGGATTGGATATTAAACTTAAACTGAACCTGATCCGGACCTTTACCCGGATTTGGGAGAACGATAAACGGACGGTGATTTTTGTTACCCATGATGTCGATGAAGCTTTGCTGCTGGGAGATGAAATCATTGTTTTCAGTCCCGCTCCGGTAAGGATTTTAACCCATCAGGGAGTTGATTTAACACAAGAAAACAGATCACTGGAGTCAGAAAAGCTTTCCGGAGTGAAAAATTTGCTGTATCGGGCATTGAATCATCAATAAGTCTTATCATTCCTAAGAATCATACTCCTTTAAAAGATGATGAACAGCAGTTGCTTTTTTTCAGGGCTCATCCTTGCAGCTGGAACTTCAGCCCTGACCGGTTGCGGACAGGTAACAGGTAAAACCGCACCTTTACCCAACATCCTGTTTTGCATTTCCGATGATCAATCGTTTCCCCATGCCGGAGCCTACGGATGTAACTGGGTAAAAACTCCGGCCTTTGACCGGGTAGCCCGGGAGGGGATTCTGTTCACCAACGCTTACACGCCCAATGCCAAATGTGCTCCTTCGCGGTCTACTATCCTTACCGGGCGGAATCCCTGGCAACTGGAGGAAGCGGCCAACCATGTTCCCTATTTCCCGGCCAAATTCAGGACTTTTCCCGAAGTCCTGCTGGAAAGCGGTTATTTCACAGGTTTTACAGGGAAGGGATGGGCTCCGGGAGATCCCGGGAAAATAAACGGGAAACGTCGTGAGTTGACAGGACCTGGATTTCAGCAGCACAAACTGATCCCACCGGCAAAAAATATCTCCAATAACGACTATGCCGCCAATTTTGAAGCCTTTCTGGATGCGAACACCGAAGGAAAACCTTTCTTCTTCTGGTATGGATCTACAGAACCACATCGGGCTTATGAATATGGGGCAGGGGTCTCAAAGGGTGGAAAGGCGCTTTCTGACATCAGCCGGATTCCTGGTTTCTGGCCCGATAACGATACGGTCAGGAATGATATGCTGGATTATGCCTTTGAAATAGAACATTTTGACAGTCAGCTCGGGAAAATGCTGGCTATCCTTGGAAAGCGAGGTCTTCTTGAAAACACCATTGTTGTGGTGACCTCCGACAACGGGATGCCATTTCCAAGGGTAAAAGGGAATTCTTATGAACGGGCCAACCACCTGCCCCTGGCGGTGATGTGGCCGGAGGGGATCAGAATTCCAGGCCGGGTCGTCAGCGGTTTCATCAGCTTTATCGATTTTGCTCCAACCTTTCTTGAACTGGCCGGAGTTGATCCTGTTACTGCTGGCATGCAGCCTGTAACTGGCAGGAGTATCGTTCCCATACTAAAAAACAATGAAGCGGATGGGGCCCGGGATTATATGCTGCTGGGCAGGGAACGCACCGACCTGGGCAGACCTGCAGATGCCGGCTATCCCATTCGCGGGATCATCAGAGAGGGCTATATCTACCTCCGGAATTATGAACCCGGCAGGTGGCCAGCGGGTAATCCTGAAACCGGGTACATGGATTGCGACGGTTCCCCGTCAAAAACCTGGATATTGAACGATCGCCGGATCAAAGGTAAAAGTTACTGGTGGGATATGAACTTTGGGAAGCGTTCCGGGGAAGAGTTGTACCACATAGCCGGCGACCCTGACTGCCTTCTTAACCTCGCTTCAGATCCCGCTCAAACGGAGAGATTAAACAACCTGAAAAGCCTGATGGAGGACAAACTGAAAAAGCAGGGGGATCCCAGAATGTTCGGACAAGGGCATATTTTTGATGAATATCCCTATTCCGAACCCGAAAGGATCCGCTTTTATGAACGATTCATGGCCGGCGAACCGGTCAAGGCAAACTGGATCGAAGAAACCGATATAGAGAAGACAATTATTGACTTAAATTGAAAATTAAGCCTGAAATACTCTTCATCTATGAAGGCGATAACGATATTGCGTCCGGAACGGAACCCGGGGCGAACCGGAAAAAGTTGTCATAGTTGTCCGCTTCGCTGTTGTAATGTTGACCGGTAATAAGTTTCACAATGTTACACAGTGTACAGCACAGTGTAACACAGTTTAAAGAAAAATCAAACTGCGCAACACTGTGAAAAACACTGTGGAACACTGTGAAACTACTGAAACATATTCTGGTTGAATTACCTTAACCGGTTATTTAACTTGTTTGATGACCACCTCATTTTTCCCGCCCGGCTTCAGGTTGTTGACCGTGAAGACGATCCGGGTGATGCTCTTCCAATACCTTTTCAATCCGCTGTCTGTTATTTCATTGAATTCGATTTTCGGGGTAACGGCTTTTGCGTTGTAACTCATTTCCAGGTTAAATCCTTCACCCTCCAGCTTCAGCTTTCCAGAACCGGCTTCTGTCACCTTGCATGAGGTGACAAAATTCAGGGTAGTGGGTTCAGCAGCTACTTTTGTCAACTTCCAGTTGTCGGTAATCCTGAATGCGGAGCCTCTTTCCAGGGTGTATGAGCGAATCCACTGGGCGACTGCCGCAGTTTCCGGGTAGGCTTTGCTGATGTCGGTGGAAAATACGGCTTTTTTCGCATCGGCTTTGAAATTGGTGTTTGTGGCTTTGAAGTTTCTGCCTTCTTTCTGGTCAATGCCGTTGATTTTCGGCAGGTTGTGGTATTGCGACTGCATGGTCCAGATTTCGTAGCGCTTGCTGCTGAAAGTCTTGGCGGTATAGGTTTCCCGTCCGATATCCACCAGGCAGGGTTTACCGTTGAAATACATCACACAAGATCCCAGGTCATTGTGGTTGTGGCTCTCGGCATTGTGACCACCTTTGGCGGCAAAGAAAAATCCGTCTGTTGATCCGGCTTTGTCACGGGCTCCGGCCACCTGCAGGTCGGGAAGGTAAAAATCACCGATCAACGCATCTTCGGCTGGTGCATTTTCAATTTCCTTCAGGTGCATCAGTTGCATGATCTGCTCATCAACTTTTCCACCGGGTGTGCTGGTCCCCCAATTTTGCTTTTTAGCCAGGAAAGCACCGAACTTCTGCATGACGGGATCCTGAATGTCTTTCCCGTAACTGTAGATGATCTGTGCCCGTCCGCCAGTGGTGGCATCTGCATCTGCAAAATTGATAAAGTAGGGATAATTGATGTAAGCTTTGTAGATGTAGCTGCCCATATTTCTGATCAACTGATTGTCATACACATCAAACTTTCCACCACTTGCCCGTTTCAGGAGATCAAGGCACTGGTATAGGGAAGCTCCGGCCCTGCCCCAGTAAGAAGGACCTTCATCACAGCCGCCATCCTCAGGGTAATCGTTGATGAACTGGTCGAGCGATTTCACTACTTTTTCCACCCCTTTGGTTTTCCGGGTCTGGTCTTCATCGAGGATCAGGATGGCTGTCAGCATGTTGTGGTTGGTCCATGGATTCCAGTTGTTGACGGAACGGCTGCCATCAAGACCCTGCCACCAGAAATCGTTGCGTTCATAATAGGGGATGACCGCTTTTTTCATGATCTCATTTTTGAGCCGTTTGGCAATCAGCGGGTGGATTTTATCAAACTCATCCTTAAAAAGGAACCACGTCCAGGAAAGGATGTTGGTGATTTCACCCACGCCCAGGTCAATGACCGGCTCATCGGCATCGGGAAGTCCGTTGGGCGCTTTTTGTGCGGTGAGGTGGGCCGACCAGCCCCACCAGGTCTGTTCGCTGTAATACCACACGCCATTGATTATCTGATCCATGAAGAGGCCCTTACCTTCGGTCAGTTCACCCATGACCAATGCCAGGAGTTTATTCTGTGGAGCGGAGTAGGCACCCTGGCGACGATCGCCTGAACGGATGATCTCCAGGTAGTCGGTCGCTTTCACCACCGGCCAGTCGTAATCCAGGGCTTCTTCTGCCTTCCTGATGTATTCTTCCCGTACTGGCGCAGGAAGATTATTCCAGAAGTCGCGCGTTTTGTAGTCAGGGAATTTCAGTTCAGCAAAGTTCGTGATCAATGCCTGTGAGAGGCCGGTCTGCATTGCTTCTTTTTGAAGCAGGTCACGTTTTTCGGAGGTAAATCCGGTGAAGGAGAAACAGACGAGCAGTAATAGAATGGTTAATGTCTTCATAATAAGTTATTTAAGTTCAAATTTATTATTCAGCGGCAGCTTTTCAAACAACGGCGGGGGTAGTGGGATCGTTCCAGCCTCCGGTTGAAACCGGAGGTTATTGTAAGTTGACCCCTCCGGGGTCCTTTCAATGTTCCATTTCCCGAGTACAAAATGCATGTAAAAAAGGTATGTCATTCATGGTACACCGTAGGTGTAACCTGTAAATAACCTCCGGTTTCAACCGGAGGAACATATGTAGCTCCTTCCAGTCACCCCGGTCAGAAGACTGCGGTAGGCCTCACTTTTTATCAAGCACAACCGTGACCGTTTTCCCGGCCATTTCTCCTTCCGGGAGGGTGACACGCACAATGGTCTTACCGTTTTCCGGGCGGGCATTTCCCCCTTGAAATTCACCGGTCAGGGTGATGTTGATTTCTTTCAGCAGTTGTGTAGGATCAGCCACTGAGAGTTGGACGCCATCTGTCAGCTTTTTCAGCAGCACCAGGCAGGGCTGATCTGCTTCCACTCCACCGAAGGCGGTGGAATGTCCCGGCTGGTAAAATACAATTCCGGCCAAATCTCCTCCGGTTTGTATGACTTCTTGCTGCTCCCTGTGGTTGTTGATCTGAAATGGAAAATGTTTCTCCCATTCAATAAGTTTTGCAGTGGAAACATTGGGCACCAGCACATAAGCATAGGTTTGATTTTCAGGATTTGCTCCATGATTGAACCACAAATTGAAAAGGATTGCTTTTTGTTTTTCATCCGGGTAGCGGGAAGCCACCCGATGCCATGATCCTTCCACTTCACGGGTTTCCAGTCCAATTTTTCCTCCGGAAGGGAAAAAGTAGCCGGTCTGATCGTGCCATATCCACGCAGGGTTCATGAACTCTTGCTTTTCCATCACTTTTTGTTCATCTCCTGAACTTTTTGTGGTGACCTGCCCCTTGAGATAAGACTGATTGACCGAAGTTGTTACTTCCTGTCCTTTCGTTGAGGTGATCCCGGCTCCCAGACAAACGACCGCATCCCGGAACATAAACCACGACTTACGGGCTTTCAGTCCGTTGCGGTTGTAGTCCATAACGGCAATTCCGTTTTCCCCGTTGCTGACTCCTCCGACGAATAGGCTGATGTTCCGGTTTTCTTTGGAAGTCAGCGCTGGCAACGGCTTAGCTTCCTGGTGCGCAGTCACTCCCGGAATTTTTTTAAAGTTCCAGAAAGGAAAGATATTATCGTACTCTTCCTGGGTTCTGTACAGGAAGGTGGCGCCGTCGCCCATGTAATAGCCCTGGATATTTTCTGAATTGACGGTTTCAGCGCCGATCGTCCTCTCAGAGCTTGTTTTAACGGTCAGAAAGTATTCAGGACTGCGTTGCACCATGTAATCCGATCGCCAGAAATTCCGGTTTCCGTAGAGGGTCTGCCATTGGCCGGCGTTTTTGTAGGCGGCAGCAAATTCCGGATCTACCCCCTCCATTTTCCGGAAGTGCCTGGCCAGGGAAGCCGCTTTGGAAGCCTGTGCCCGAGGAAAAAGCTGACGTCCGCAACAGGTTACATCGAACTTGTCTTTCCAGGTGACCCATTGCTGTCCTTCAAGCATGTAATTCCGGAGGATGGCTACCTTGCTTTCCTCAAAATGGAAGGGTGTATTCCGCAGCATAGAAATCCATTGGATCATATCGTCAACATAGGCAAGGCCATAATTGCCAAACTGCAGCTGAGGCCCGTGCTGGTGGTACGACCAGTCGGGCTGAACACCTTCTTTTGTACTGACCGTCAGTTCCTCCTGGATGGAAGTGGCCGCTTTGCGGATGGTCGCTTCATCCCGGAGCAGCAGCGATTTCAACAGTACATTTCCCGATAGCCAAACCTTGTTTTGGCCCGTCATCCCGATTTTGGCGCGATCAAGGATTTTAATGCCTTTTTGCATTTGTTCAGGAGAAAGTTCTGCTTCCATCAAAATCATCATTGGGGCAAGGGTCATAGGTACCCCGATTTCCGGATACCACCAGTTGGGGCACTGGAAATCATGCTCCAGCCAGAAATTTAAGCCACGATGGATTTTTTCTGATACTGCTTTTTTATGATAGAATGGAGATCCTTTAGTCTGATAGGCTTTTGCCATGTTTAAGAGGTTCGTTAAATGGCCGGCAGTAGGCCAGCCGCCTCTTTCCTTGCTGGTATAATCGATAGTCTTCCAGGAACCATCTTCCTTAATGGTGCCCAGTAACTCCTTCACTCTTTCCGGATCGGGCTGATCTTCTGAAATATAGGCAATTACATTGGCATGTAGCTGCTTTAACTGGTCGGAATAGATTATCCCGGCCGGGCGGCAGCTGAATAAAACTGTGCCCAGAATCAAAATCCTTATATGTATTTTCCTCATATTGATATAGTTCATATTCCTTGTTTCATCAGCGTTTTCCCCGCTCAGAAGGTCAGTTTTTCAATCGACGGAGCGGGGCAGGTGTGGCTGTTTTCCTCCGGTTGAAACCGGAGGTTATTCACAGGATACCCCTCCGGGGTCAGATTTTTGTTACCTTTTTATCTGTTACCCGTTTGGAATGCTTCAGCCGGGAGAGGAACACTGACCAGCCATTCTTGTCCGTTTTTGGTAACCACCCTGATTTTCATTTCCTGGTTATTTGCGGAGACAATTTCCGTTTGAAGGGCTGTTCCTGATTTTTCAGAAGGAAACAACACCCAGGCGAAAGTGGCGTCCGAATCTATTCTGGTGGTATACACAGATGTGGGCGAAGGTACATACTGGTTGTATTCCCTGCTGTACCATCCCTGAATTTCCGGTTTTTCCTGCCCCTTTACCATGCTGATCTGCCAGTTTGGTCCATTAACGGGGATAATTTGCAAATTCCCCTTTTCGTTGTTGGTAACCACTTTATTCCCATCAATCTGGACTACACAATCGGGATGCCAGTGCCAGAGCGCCTCGATTTCCCTGGGCCGGTCAGTGGCTACCTGGTCAACGACCACCCAGAAATTCCCCCGGCTGTAATATACCGTCCTGGTGTGCTTACATTTACCTTCGAGATCCCTGAAATTACTGAAAGATCCGGTCGCCCAATCGTAATTTTCCTTGGCTACAGAATCCTTTAATCCTGTAATCCTGTAATCCTGGTTCAGACTTGGTGTGGTAGTTTCCAACGGCCCCTGTCCCTGTCCTTTGCCGTCGATCAGCAGCACATTGTGACTTTGGCTGCCGGTGGCATATTTCCTGAATTTATCAGCCACTTCTCCGCGATAGGCAAAGCGTCCGCAATCAATCAGCAAATCCTTACCGTAGGCTACCACCGAAAGGTGCAGCTTGTCGTTGTGCTGGTGGCCGCTGCCCCAGGGACCAATGTCAAAGAACGACCAGTGGGCATTCGGATCGTAACCGCTTCTGGAAATTAGTTGCCCGGCCCAGGGCAGCATAAAGGACGGACCCTTCTCGGGCGCATTCCCGGATGATCCACCGGTGATGATGTATTTCCAGTCGTCGCGCTTATAGGTCTCAGCAGCCTTCATCAGCAAATCACGGTTGTTTCTCAGGTCAGCGTCGTTATTCAGTATGCCGAAGCCATCGGGCCGGATGGTCACCGCCAGGTAGTTGTACATTTTTTCCAGCGTTTCGTTGTAAAAGGGGGGCAACTGTTTGCCGGCTGCTTCGCAAAGTTTTTTGAAAAGCACAAAATTATGGAGCGCGGTGGTGTGATAGTCGGAGGTCAGTTCGGTCTGGGCGCCGTCGGGATAAACCTGCCCCTTCATGCTTTCCGTCATCGTGTTAATGGCATAGGTCAGCCAATCTTTCGATTGTTTAAACTCAGGCCAGGAAGTAGCTACTGTCGCCAATCCGGATATTTCCATGGTCAGCCAGTTGTTCTGGGCATGGTATTGACGGGCATAATGGGCATGATCGGGCAGACTGCTGAGTATCAACAGCTTTGTTGCCGGAGAAAGGTATTTGGTATTCATCAGGCCATAAAAGACCTGTGACCACATCTTCACGCGGAAACTGACCTCCAGGCCCCTCCACATGGCTGTATTGCTTTTTACTCCCGGGTATGGCCAGCTTTGGATGATCCAGTCTTTTGTGAACTGATCTATATAGCTGGCATATTCCGGATTTCCGGTTTCAAACCAGGCGGAAAGCAATCCGCTTACCGGGTAGTGGCGGTTAAGCGCCCAGGCCCATTCGATATCATTTTCCGGTCCGTTGTGTGACCACTTCAGATGTCCGTCCGGAAGCCTTGGAACCCGACCAGCGACATTCTGGAAGGTGTAGGTATCCATAAGGGAAGAATCGGCTTCGGATACCCTGCGGTTTGAAGCTTTGGGAATGTCCTTGTGCAGCCTTTTCGCTGTTTCACTGTTTTCATAATAGTGCAGGAGCAACTTTCCGGCTTTTACCTGATCTCCTTTTTCAACGGCCTTTCTTACTTTCTCCAGTCCGGGGAAGTTGAGGTCAAGGTTGTCAAAAATGTACTTTACTTTTTCAGGATAAGCAGAATAAAGCTGTTCCACGGAGTTCATCTGCTGCCAGGCAGGCTGGGAGAAAAGCTGGACAGGGAGGAGCAGGGAAAAAAGTAGTAGGTTAAAAATCAAGTGTTTCATTATAAATAGATTATGGACTAAAGTCCTAAGATGTATTGGTCTTTTGGTACCCCAGCCTGAAGGCTGGGGTTGGCTCAGATTTCCTAAGCCTGAAGGCTGGGGTTATTTGAGGTCATGTTTCCGTTTCAGCGCTTCAAGAAAATAGTAATCCGCATAGTTCAGCGGAACGTCAATTTCATTGTTGTGTGGAATACTTCCCACAGCGTGCATCAGGATGAAATAACCGTTTTCACCCGGTTTAGCCCGGTAGGCAGGGGAGGAGAGACTGGCCACCATTTTGTCGGCCCATCCCTTGTAATAGTCCCGATTGGAATAGGTAGACAATTCATACAAGGCCGAAGCCATGATGGCAGCAGCTGAAGCATCCCGCAATTCCTCCGGGATTTTCGGTGCGTTGTAATCCCAGTACGGAACTCCATCAGCCGGAAGATTCGGGTGGTTTGCCACAAATTCAAAGGCTTTTTCAGCCTGCTCCAGGTATTTCTTATTTCCTGTTTCACGAAAACATACGGTAAAGCCATAAATGGCCCAGGCCTGACCTCTTGACCAGCACGATTCGTGGGCATAGCCCTGTGCCGTGTTCTTATTCCTGACCGACCCGTCGTTGGGATTGTAATCGATGACATGCCAGGTGCTGTAATCAGACCGGAACTGGTTCCTGATGGTATTATCGGCATGGGTAACTGCTATCCGGTAAAAGGAAGAGTCTCCTGAGAGTTTGGTGGCTTCAAAAAGCAGTTCAAGATTCATCATGTTGTCGATGATTACCGGGCATTCCCAGCCGCGTTCTGATTGCCAACCCCTGTCGGTGTTCCACGACTGGATGATGCCTGCACCCGGGCGAAAGCGGGTGGAAAGCGATTTGGCAGCCTGGACGATCACCGCTTTGTATGGTTCATTGCCCGACAGGCGCAGACCGTTGCCATAGCTGGAACCGATCATAAACCCGACATCGTGGTGGTTGGTCAGGTACTGGATGGTGTCCAGCGCTTCCGTAAACCGGATGGCTCTCCGTTTCCAGACGCTGTCACCCGTCAGTTCATACAAATACCAGAGGCTTCCGGGGAAAAATCCGGAGGTCCATTCCTGTGGTTTGATGTACCTGATCTTCCCGTTAATGAACGTTTTGGGATTCAGTAACCTGCCGGAGTCTTCAATTGCAGCAATGTGCCGTGCGTACTGTCCGGCTACAAATGCCACATTTTCACTGATCAGGTCGTCCGTACCTTTTTGCGCCGCTTTCCGGCAGGAAAAGGCCAGCAGCATTATGGATATTGCAGTGGTAAATAATACAACTTTTTTCATTTTGTTATTTATTCAAATTTCAAGGTAATGCTTTGGCCTGCCATTTCATCTTTGGGAAGTTCCGCAGAAATATCGGTCATGCCACTCTTTACATTCCAGGCCGCGGTGCAATCTCCGCTTTTCTTTTCCAATTTTCCGGATACGGAAAGGTGAAATTTCCAGAGTTCGCGATTGGGATCAGCCACGGAGATTTCGCTGATCTTTTCCCCGTTCATCTTCACCATGACTATCCCCGGCTGATCACACACCAGTTTTAGTTGATCAGAAAGCTGAACTTCTCCTGCCTTATAAAATACAGCCTGCAGCAGGTCCAGACCTGTGTGTCTGACCGCCTGTAAAGAAGTTGTATTGGACAGAATTTCCACATGGCGCATACCTCCTTCCTTCATTTCATGAAGGGTCACTGCAGGAACTACCATATAAGCATAGCTGGCATTGGATGGCCGCTTACCATGGTCAATCCAGAGCTTGAACACATCGAGGCTGATCTCTTCTTTTGGTGAATCGGATTGTTTGTTGATGCTGAACCAACTGCCTTTTTCTGCCTGGTTGGAGATATTTGCTTTTACCGGTTTTGGGAAAACATACCCTACACCATCATGATGTACCCAGTTTACCTGGTCGAGTTCACGTTGTCCTGATTGAAGTTGGGTCTCCAGCGTACCTGTACTGACCACTACTTCTCCTTTCAGCAGGCATTGGTTCATGGTGGTTACCACCGGCAGGTTGCTGCCTGAGCTGATCCCTGCACCCAGACACACATACTCCTTATCGAAAAAGAACCAAGATTTCCGGGCAGAAAGGGGATCGTGCGGGCTTTTGAAATCGAAAGCAACCGCTCCGTAAAGGCCATCGGTTACCGCCCCCACGAAATCGGTCAGGCCATCTTTCTGGATTTCTTCCGGAGGTGGCATCTCTGCCTTCTGCAGGATGGTAGCTCCCGGAATTTTCTGCCAGTCAACCACCGGGGCCATGTTCAGGTATTCATCTCCCCTCAGGGAAAGATAGTTGGTGCCATCGCCACGGTGGTGGTTCTTCAACCCTTCGCTGTTGTAGGGTTGTTCCATATTCCGGTTCCGGGTGGAGAACATCCTGACTGAGGTAAAATAGCCGGGCCGCTGATGGGTGTAATATTCCGTCTGCCAGAAAAACTTGCCGTAGGAAAGGGTGGGGGAGGCTTCTCCTTTACGGATATTGATGATTTGTTCCAGTTCGGCTTTCCGGTAATCCGAGGCTTTCATCAGGCGTTCGAGAGAGGCTGTGCCTGCTTTCCCGGATCCGTCGGCGCGGGATATATCACGGTTTCTGGCTCCGGGATCAACGATTTTGCCATACACCATCTGTTTGCAGATGCCATCAAGGTAGTAATCAATGAGCTGATCGATTTTGCCTTCCGAGAAAGCATAGCGGGTACCGGCAACGTAGGCAGCCCATTCGGCAAAGGCATCGGCATAACCAGTTCCGTAGGAGTTGGTATTGTTGACCCGGTCTTCACGGTGGTGAAAACTGAAATCGTGCTGCATTCCACGGCTTCCGGTGGAAAATTTGATTTCCCCTTCAATCACTTCGATAACCTGGGTGAATTTTTCCTTGTCACCGGTAAAGAGAAGGTTTTTGGCCAGGATACCTGCAATTTTGATGCGGTCGCCACTGGGCCGGGCGCCGGAAGCGGTCAGATGGGCCCTTCCGATGATGGGCTGAGCTTTGGCCACCAGTTCTTTGGGCAGCTTGTCTCCGGCAAGCAACATCACAGTGACCAGGTTATCAGGGGTGCCGATCTGGTTGTACCACCAGTTGTCGCAGATGAAGTCATTTCTCACCCAAAACCCCAGCGCTGCCGTCAGCGTGGAGAGCGCCTTCCTGCTTTTGTAATATTTGGATCCCGGACTTTTCCAGGCCCGAGCCAGGGTGACCATGTTGCTGTAATGGTCCCTGTGTTCAAAGCCTTCGCGGGAGACATCCGCATAATTGATTCCCGGCCAGGTACTGTCGCTGCGGAATGTATTCAGAATTCCTTCCACACGGGTATCGGCTACCCGGTAAGACAGCAGGTTGTCAGTCACCCGTTTTTTGATCAGTTCAAAATCATCGGGGGCATGAACCTGTACGTTTGTTGGCTGTGACCAGGCAGCTAACGCAAGTAATTGGGCCAGGAGGAAGAGAAGAAATTTTGATGTCATTTTGAAAAATTGTCGGTTATACCTATATGCTTTTGTCTTTAAGGCGTTAACCCCATACAACATCAGGCATCTGATGTGCAAGAGGTTACTATGTCCAACACGTTATCTCCATAATAGAAAGCGGTTTAGGCAAGAGGTTGCTTCACCCGCGCAGCGGGTGAAGCAACCTCTTGACCTTAAGACACTTTAGAATCATCTGTTATCCACTTCCCTCCGTTGGCAAAACTTCACCGGATCATTCGCCAGCTAACCGCACCTTCAGTAAGGTTGCCCCATTTTCGATGGTCCACGCCGGAATGCGGATTTCTATCCGTTTCAGGTTTACCATCTGCCGGTCAAGTTTTAACGGAGCCGGGTACAAAGACACCACCGACAACTGAAGTTGTGGATGGGACAGGTTTTCCAGTTTCAGTGTTTTCCCGTCCTGTTTCAAAACAGCGCCTCCCTTCGTCAGTTCCACATCAGCGGTGGTCATCATCTGCCAGGTGACCAGCTGGGTTTTTTCGTTGGTGACAATCTGGTCTTCGATCACCACTGAGGCAGGACCATCTTTGATGAAGCAGCGTTGTGCACTTTTCAGTTTTCCGTTGTAAACAGCAGTGAGATCGAAAGTTGCCTGAGGTGTTTTACCTTCTTCAAATTTCAGCAACGGGGCATATCCATTGTTTAAGAACAGGGAATCATTGACAGTAAGTGTACTGTGTCCAAAGTTGCTTTTTGTAATCAGTTTCCAGCGGTCGCAATTTTGACAGCTTCCCCACAGGTCGAAGCCGGCTTGCTCCAGGGTGTTGTAATTCTGATTACCGGGATCAATGCTCCAGCGGACACCGTCCAGTTCAAAAATAAAGGAGCCGGCATCCATGTTCCCATGGCTGGTGGTGCCACGGCCACCTTTTCCTCCAAAATAGTAGTGCCTGGTATCATTGTCTCCGCCGGTAAAAATGACGATTGGGTTGCTGCCATCTCCTTTCCAGTTTTGTGGTACTTTCACGCCGGTTTTTTCCTGGTATTGTGACATCCATACGAGAGCAGCACCTGAAATCCGGGACAGTTCACCCAGGTTGGTGATCGGAAGGAGAAAACGTTCCTTTTCAAAAAAGGATTTATTACCGGTTTTGGCAGCAAACCAGGCCAGGGTGACATCGCCCCCTTCACCGCGCTTGTCGCCGCAATCGGCAAAGTTGAAGTACCAGCCCGATGGGGCGTTCATCATCACCCGGTACATGGCGCTTTCTTTCAGTCCGGGATAACCGGTGATCCCGAAATCGGTGCCGAAAGCACTTTCCAGCATGGCTACGGTCATCACAGTAAAACTGGTTCCATATCCCCAGTAGGTGGAACCTTCAGGGTAAACGCCATCCGGTTGATACTGAACCAGGGCTTGCACCATACCGTCCATGGCACGGTAAATTGTTTTGGCAGCCAGTTCCGGTTCGACTTCAGCTACTGCGATCGATGCCGCGATCATCCCTCCGTTACAAACCTGGTTCCAGTTGTTATGGCCATAAGCCCAGCCGGGATTTTTCCCGTCTTTGGGCCAGCTGGGTTTAATTCCTTTGTCTATCAGCGCCTTTTTTGCAAGGGTGATGGTTGCTGCGGGGAGTTTGCCGGCAGTCCAGTCAAGGGCCAGGGCAACAGCCATTGACATTTCAGCCACATCCAGGTAATGGGAGGGATTCCAGTCGGTAAAATTACAGACAGCAACCACCTCGTCGTTGATACGTTTCAAAATTTTAGCATCTTTTTCCATCCGGTAAACCATCCCCAACATGTTGATCCGGTAGAGCATTTCCCGACTGACCCCCAGCAAGCGACGGCCTTCAAGTTTCCTTTCCAGCATTGGTTTTTTCTGAATTTCCTTCGCATTGGCCTGAACCGCCCGGTACATGTTCTGAATAACCGGGTCTGATTTTAATTTGGCCTTTACCAGTTTTTCCAGATCAGCATTCAAGACCAGGCGAGGCTGGGTCTTCAGCAGGTTTTGTTTCAGGTATTGAACCGTAAAAGGGTTCTGCAGCTTTTGGGGTTGTTTTTCCTGTGCAAGGGCCGGGAAAATCAGTCCCAGGCACAAAAGGATGACAAGCAAATTCGGTTTTAAGTTCATGATGATTATTTTCAAATGATTAATTGAGTCGGTAACCAAGTTTTTTGATGTTATCGCTTTCGGAAACTTCCAAATCAATGTCTCCGGGGTGAATGGAGTAGCTATTAATTTTAATGGGGGGCGCTTCTTTTTCAAAGGGAACTACCAGGGTTATAAAATAGCGGTGAGTTTGTCGTTCTTCCTTTTTTGTCTGGTATGCAAAAGCTGGACGTGGTTCCTTTTTGGTGTAGAGATAGGAAACCTGGCCTTCTTCAGCTACCATACTGACACCAGCTAAAAGCTGGCTTTCAACGAGAACATTCCAGCCAGTTTCAAAATCTGAGCGGCAGGATAATCCGGTAGTATCCATCACCGCTTTTCCGGGGGCTAATTGAAAATGTAATCCGATTTCTCCGGAAGCGGAGCCTATGGCTTCATCCACGACGACGAAGTATTTTTTATTCACGAAAAAGAGAGAACTGCGATGGGCAAGGTTCTCATAGCTTTGATTTTCCACCACCAGGATGTCCAGGCTGTCGCCGGGTTGCCAAAGCAGCAGTTTCGGGGCATATCTTGAGTTTTTCCCGTCGAGGGTAAGGGTTTGGTGCACTTTTGTCTGCCGGAACCAATTCCGGTTGTCCGGATCTCCGCTGTAAATGTAGCTGCCGGCATCCGGCATAAGTGTGCGTCCTCCGGCCGACAATTCGAAGGTTCCGTTATCAGGCTGACAGTGACCGCCACCGTCGGGACCGCATTTCAGTACCAGGCAGATGGCATTTTTGTTCCATCCGCTGCGCAGGGAGTAAATGCCACTCTCCCTGAGCGCATAGGCAGTGGCGTCAGGTTGCCTGCCTTCTCTTCCTTCTGTGGCGAGAAACAGGAAATCGTTCCGGTTGAAAAGCTTAGCCCACTCCAAATAACGGCTGGCATGTTGTCCGGGTTTTCCTGCCCAGGCATCCCCGAACTGGGCATTGGTGCCGTCAGGGTGGGTGATTTTCATCGGCACCTCACCCATTTTCAGGATCTTCTCCATGTATGTTGAAGGGAAAGCGTCATGAATGCCGTTCATTTTTGCCAGTTCCCAGGTATTCATGAACCAGTTGATACAGCCGAGGTGGTAGCCGATGGCCAGTTCCCGCTGGTGCCCGTCAGGATATACCTGAAGGTCAATTTCGTTGTTCAGCCGGCGGATTGCTTCAGCTCTCCATGTTCCGGCATTCGTGAATTCAGGAAAGGTGATGGCAATAAAGGCCAATCCTTCTGCTTCCATCAGTCCCCAGTTGCTTTTCGAGCTGTACCGGGTCATCAGGTATTCCGCATGGTCGTACAGGCTGTTCAGAAAGGCGACCAGTACATCCGGAGTAAAGGAAGGGGAATCAATGAAGCGCTGGTACAGTCCGGTCCAGCTGTGGCCCCGGATACCGGTTTCAATGGAGCGCCAGGCATAACGGTGATCAGCGTCGTTGGGATTTTTCCGGGTCCAGTCGATGAGTTGGGCACACCATTCCTTTGCGTATTTCTCATCGCCGGTATGCCAGTAGGCTTTGGCCATCGAATCC
This sequence comes from Prolixibacteraceae bacterium, assembly GCA_027451165.1. GTDB lineage: Bacteria > Bacteroidota > Bacteroidia > Bacteroidales > Prolixibacteraceae > UBA1413. Next base: position 21,705 of record DAIDJX010000017.1, read on the forward strand.
CAAAAGTACATCCGGTGGAGTTGCCAGATCCATTCGTTGTCGCGGACCGGATTGGTGGCCCAGTCGATGTCTGCTCCCCGGTCGGAAGGAGGATAGGCGGATTGCCCGATAAAAATGTGTTTCAGGGCATTATCTGCTATTTCCAAATCCTGTGATGAGGCGAAATTTCCCGCTGATGTCAGACGCTCCTTACGGTCGACGGGATGTTTGACTGAAGTCCGCTGCTGGTAATACTTCAGCAGACGGGCGGCTGCCTTCTCCGGATGAGCGGATACTTTGCTGACTTTCC